>NZ_JBSFBQ010000011.1:0-186585 GCF_053593015.1 Streptomyces sp. NPDC002403
ACCCGCCGGACGTCCTGGAGATCGGCAACACCCAGACCCCGGCGTACGCCAAGACCGGCGGTCTCGCCGACCTCGGTGACCGGTTTTCGTTCCCCGGCACCCGTCAACTGCCATTCATACGTGGGTAGTTGACGCGCGTCGACTCGTCCGACAAGCTCTCTGACCACACTTCCGTCACAGCGGGGAGCCCCACATGCTCAGACGTACCGCACGACTTCTGCTCGGTCTTGTCATGACCATGGCTTTCGCTTTGGGTGGTGCCATGGTGACCGCCGGCACCGCACAGGCCGACGGCTGCTACACCTGGACCCGCACCATGTCCCCCGGCGCCACCGGCAACGACGTCGTCCAGCTCCAGATCCGGGTGGCCGGCTACCCCGGCTACAACTCCGTACTCGCCATCGACGGCTCCTACGGACCGGCCACCACCGCCGCCGTCAAGCGCTTCCAGGCCGCCTACGGCCTCGCCGCCGACGGCATCGCGGGCCCGGCCACCCAGGCCAAGATCTACGAGCTCCAGGACAACGACTGCACCCCGGCCCACTTCACGTACGCCGAGCTCAACCACTGCAACAGCACCTGGGCCGGTGGTGCCGTCGCTGCGGGAACGGCCAAGGCCAACGCGCTGAGCACCATGTGGAAGCTGGAGGCGCTGCGCCACGCGCTCGGCGACCGCCCCATCACCGTCAACAGCGGCTTCCGCTCCACGTCCTGCAACAGCGCGGTCGGCGGGGCCTCGAACAGCCGTCATCTGTACGGTGACGCGGCCGACCTGGGCGGGATCGCCTTCTGCACCCTGGCCCAGCAGGCCCGCAACCACGGGTTCAACGGGATCCTCGGCCCGGGTTACCCGGACCACAACGACCACGTCCACGTGAACCAGGGCCCCAGCCACTTCTGGTCCGCGCCCAACTGCGGCATCTGACACGCGGGTGGGGCCCGCCGGCACCGGCGGGCCCCACCTCTGTGCGGGACGGTCAGGAGGACTTCGCCGTCAGCCGCGTACCGCCCGTCGTCTGGACCGCGGCGCCGTCCCCGGCCCGCTCCGTCAGGTGCAGCTGCGAGATGGCGTTGCGCAGGGTCAGCGCCCCGGCCGAGGCGTCCAGCTGCCAGCGCTGCGTACGCGCCGTCGCCGAGCAGCCGGCCAGCGACAGTTCGGCCCCGACCTCCAGCGGGGCGCCCAGGTACTTCTTGCCGCGCACCGCGTCCAGGCACTGGTCCGTGCCGGCCGGGCGCACCGTGTAGTACCCGTCGGCGGTGGCCGTCAGCGTCCAGGAGGCCGTGCCGCCACGGACCAGGGAGACCCCCGAATCCGCCCCCGGAGCAAGGGACCTGGCGCCCGCGGTCAGCCGGTACGTACCGTCGGGCAGCGGGGTGCGGTCGGTGTTCGACCACCCCGGCGCGTGGCCGATCCGCCGGGCCAGCGCCTCGAAACCGTCGTACGTCCCGCTGGGCTTCGGGCCGCCCCAGGTGGCCTGGGCCAGGAACCGCAGCGGCATGAAGGTCTTCGCCTCCACCTCGTTCTCGGTCTCGGCGGCGGCGCTGTCCGGCCACAGGCTGATCTTGGCCCCGGTGAGGTTCGCCGACGTCGCGGGCAGGGTCTCGCCCTCGAAGCGCAGCGGGGTCCAGTCGCTCTCGTAGAGCTCCCGGGTCCGCGTGGTGTAGCCGCCGCGCACCAGGTAGAGCGCGTAGGCGGAGTTCATCACCGGCCGGCCCTCGGCGAGCAGCGCGGAGGGCTTCTGGATGCTGCCGCCGCCCAGCCAGTGCTCGACGGTGATGTCACGGTTCAGCGGGACCACACCGTTCCTGCCCGCCAGACCGTCGTTCCAGATCCGCAGCGACCGGCCGCCGGCCTTCACATGCTCGTCGACCTGGTTGATGAAGTCGACGAAGAGGTCGTCGGGGGTCGCCTTCGCGCCGAACCTCGCGGTCGCGGCGGTCTGCAGCTGCGGATAGTCCGGGTAGGAGGAGCCGATCATGTACTCGTCCGCGCCCATGTGCCAGGAGCGGGTGCCCCACACCTCCAGCGCCTCGTCGACCATCGAGGTGTAGTACGCGAGCGCCTCGGGCCGGGAGATGTCGAGCCGGGGCGGGGAGGAGACCCCGTTCCTGTCCTTGAGCTGGAGCTCCGGGTGGTTCTCCAGATAGGTGTCCATGTGGCCGGGGGAGTTGATCTCCGGCACCAGCTCGATGTGGTACTTCTTCGCCAGCGCGGCCAGGGTGCGGACCTGCGGCTTGGTGTAGTAGCCCCAGAACGCCGACGCCGGGTCGGTGTCGCTCCTGACCTTGGCCTCGATCCACAGCTGGTTGAGCTTCTGGGACGCCATGTCCTTCATCAGCCGCTCGAACCACGGGAGCGACACATTGATGTAGCAGGCGCAGACACCGACGCCGCGCTCCCGGTACGCCGGAACGTCGGTGGCCGAGCCGCGTGCGGCCCTGCCGTCGTCGTTCAGCAGCTGGAGGACCGTCCGGGAGCCGTAGAAGACACCGGTGGAGGTCGCGGCCGTGACCGTGACCCGGTCGCCGACATCGAGCCGGTAGCCCTCCGCGCCCAACGAGCCCTTCAGGGAGGGGTCCTGGCGCAGCACGACATCGCCGGGGCGGGCCGCCGCGAGGCCCCGGGCCACCGGGGCCCGCCCGGTGGCCAGCTCATCGGCGAAACGGCGCGCGTCGGCGGTCGTACGGCTGTCGCGCACCCCGTCCAGCACGATCCGCGCCCGGTCGGTCAGGGTGAACTCACCCTCTCCGGGCTGCCACTGCCGCAGCGAGGGCAGCACTTCGGGCGGGGGCGCGGCGGTGGGGGTGTTCTCGGCCGAGGCGCTCTGCCAGGGCAGCAGCGCGGCGGCGAGCGCGGCCACCACGGCCCCCGTGGTCCTTCGTCCTGTCTTCCGTATGTCCATGCGACCGACCCTCCTGGGCCGGCCGGGCCGCGGTCCATGGACGGGAGTGGCGAGCGGTTGGACGATTGATCCGACGTCAGATCTTCTGCAGATCAAGCGACTTCGACCATCGCGCCCGGACCGCGGAAGGTGCGCCGGTACGCGTTCGGCGTGGTGCTCAAGGAGCGTACGAACTGGTGGCGCAGTGCGGCGGCGGTCCCGAAGCCGGTGCGCCCCGCGATCGTGTCCACCGTTTCATCGGACGTCTCCAGCAGATGCTGCGCCAGCAGCACCCGCTGGCGCAGCAGCCAGCGGTACGGAGTGGTGCCCGTCTCCTGCTGGAAGCGGCGGGCGAAGGTGCGCGGCGACATGTGGGCCTGGGCGGCGAGCTGCTCGACGGTCATCTCCTGGTCGAGGTGGCGCTCCATCCAGACGAGCGTCTCGCCGACGGTGTCGCAGGAGGTGCGGGGCAGTGGCCGCTCGATGTACTGCGCCTGGCCGCCGTCCCGGTGCGGCGGCACCACCATGCGGCGGGCGATCGCGTTGGCGGCATCGGGGCCGTACGCCTGCCGGACCAGGTGCAGACAGGCGTCGATCCCGGCCGCCGTGCCCGCCGAGGTGATGACCTGGCCCTCGTCCACGTACAGCACATCGGGCTCGACGACGGCCCGGGGGAAGCGGCGCGCCAGTTCCGCGGCGTGGCGCCAGTGGGTGGTGCAGCGGCGCCCGTCCAGCAGTCCGGCCGCGCCGAGGACGTACGCGCCGGAGCAGACGCTCATCACCCTGGCCCCCCGGTCCACCGCCCGGCGCAGCGCGTCGAGGACCTCCTCGGGGTACTCCCGCTCCCTGAAGTGGCTGCCGGCCGGCACGGCGATGAGGTCGGCCTCCTCCAGGCGGTCGAGGCCGTACGGCGTACTGATGGTGAAGCCTGCGTGGGTCCGGAGCACCGGGCCCTCGGCGGAGACCACGGCGAAGTCGTGGACCGGCAGGCCCTGATCGCTGCGGTCGAGTCCGAAGACCTCGCACAGCACACCCAGTTCGAAGGGGTGGACCTCGTCGAGCAGCAGAGCGGCGACATTTTTCAGCATGGCACCAGTGTGGCAGTAATTCGATGGTCCATGACAGTCCTGCCACTGCCGCAATCCGGCCGCGCGGACGAGAGTGGAGCCATGAACACATTCCAGAACGTCCTGGGCACAGCCGCACTCATCGCTCTCGTCCTGCTGCCCGCCCTCGCCGGGCTCGCCCGCGAGCGTCGCATCGACCGCGAGCTGCGCGCCGCGGAACGGGCCCGGAGCGACGGACCACCGGAGACGGCGGACGCCGCGCGGCCGGTCACGGCTGCGCGGCGCCCCTACCTCAGAAGCTGGGCCAGGATCTAGGGTCTAGAAGTCGTCGTCGAAGGCGACCGAGCCCTCCACCGCCACCTGGTACGCGGACGGCCGGCGCTCGAAGAAGTTCGTCAGCTCCTGCACGCCCTGGAGCTCCATGAACGAGAACGGGTTCTCGGAGCCGTAGACCGCCGGGAAGCCGAGCCGGGTGAGCCGCTGGTCGGCGACGCACTCCAGGTACTGCCGCATCGACTCGGTGTTCATACCGGGCAGCCCGTCGCCGCACAGATCGCGGCCGAACTGCAGCTCCGCGGCCACGGCCTCCTTCAGCATGTCGGTGACCTGCTGCTGGAGCTCGTCGTCGAAGAGGTCCGGCTCCTCCTTGCGGACGGTGTCCACGACCTCGAACGCGAAGTTCATGTGCATCGTCTCGTCACGGAACACCCAGTTGGTGCCCGTGGCGAGACCGTGCAGCAGACCCCGCGAGCGGAACCAGTAGACGTACGCGAACGCGCCGTAGAAGAACAGCCCCTCGATGCACGCCGCGAAGCAGATCAGGTTCAGCAGGAACCGGCGGCGGTCGGCCTTCGTCTCCAGCCGCTCGATCTTCTCGACCGAGTCCATCCACTTGAAGCAGAACTGCGCCTTCTCACGGATGGAGGGGATCTCCTCGACCGCGTCGAACGCGGCGGCGCGGTCCTCCGGGTCGGGCAGATAGGTGTCCAGCAGCGTCAGATAGAACTGGACGTGCACGGCCTCCTCGAAGAGCTGCCGCGACAGGTACAGCCGCGCCTCGGGGGAGTTGATGTGCTTGTACAGCGTCAGCACGAGGTTGTTGGAGACGATCGAGTCGCCCGTCGCGAAGAACGCGACCAGCCGGCCGATCATGTGCTGCTCGCCGGGGGACAGCTTGGCGAGGTCGGCGACGTCGGAGTGCAGATCGACCTCCTCCACCGTCCAGGTGTTCTTGATCGCGTCGCGGTAGCGCTCGTAGAAGTCCGGGTAGCGCATGGGCCGCAGGGTCAGTTCGAAGCCCGGGTCGAGCAGGTTCTTCTCGGATTCGGTGGTGCTCATTACTGGCAGGCCTCGCAGGACTCGGGGTTTTCGAGGGAGCAGGCGATCGCGTCCGCGTCGGGCGCCGAAGCCTGCTGTACGGGAATGGGGGCGGCGGTCGCGGCCTGGCCGGAGGCGGCACGGGCGATCCGGGTCGCCGGGCGCGAGCGCAGATAGTACGTCGTCTTCAGCCCCTGCTTCCAGGCGTACGCGTACATCGAGGAGAGCTTGCCGATCGTCGGCGTCTCCAGGAACAGGTTCAGCGACTGGCTCTGGTCCAGGAACGGCGTACGGGCCGCCGCCATGTCGATCAGACCGCGCTGCGGGATCTCCCACGCCGTGCGGTACAGCGCCCGCACCTCTTCCGGGATCCAGGCGAAGCCCTGCACCGAGCCGCTGGCGTCGCGCAGCGCCTCACGGGTGCGGGCGTCCCACACCCCGAGCTGCTTCAGCTCATCGACCAGATACGCGTTGACCTGGAGGAACTCACCGCTGAGCGTCTCGCGCTTGAAGAGGTTGGAGACCTGCGGCTCGATGCACTCGTAGACCCCCGCGATCGAGGCGATCGTCGCCGTCGGCGCGATGGCGAGCAGCAGCGAGTTGCGCATCCCGCTCCTCGCGACGCGGGCGCGCAGCGCCTCCCACCGCTCGGGCCAGTTCAGCTCGGTGTCGTAGTGGTCGGGGTGCAGCACACCGCGTGCCGCCCGCGTCTGCGACCAGGCGGGCAGCGGTCCGGACCGCTCGGCGAGCTCGCAGGACGACTCGTACGCGGCGAGCATGATCCGCTCGGAGATCTTCGTGGAGAGCGCGCGGGCCTCGGGGGAGTCGAAGGGCAGCCGCAGCTTGAAGAAGACGTCCTGGAGGCCCATGGCGCCCAGACCCACCGGGCGCCACTTCGCGTTGGAGCGGCCGGCCTGCTCGGTCGGGTAGAAGTTGATGTCGACGACCCGGTCCAGGAAGGTCACGGCGGTGCGGACGGTGGCGTCCAGCCGCTCCCAGTCGATGCCACCGTCGGCGACGAACGCGCCGAGGTTGACCGAGCCCAGGTTGCAGACCGCCGTCTCGCCGTCGTCGGTGACTTCGAGGATCTCGGTGCACAGATTCGACGAGTGGACGACGGTGCCCGGCTCGGCGGTCTGGTTCGCGGTCCGGTTGGAGGCGTCCTTGAACGTCATCCAGCCCTGGCCGGTCTGCGCGAGGGTGCGCATCATCCGGCCGTACAGCTCGCGGGCCGGGATCGACTTGCGGGCCAGCCCCTGGGCCTCGGCGGCCCGGTACGCGGCGTCGAACTCGTCGCCCCACAGATCGACGAGGCCGGGTACGTCGGCGGGCGAGAACAGCGACCAGTCGCCGTCCGCGTCGACCCGGCGCATGAACTCGTCCGGGATCCAGTGGGCCAGGTTGAGGTTGTGCGTACGCCGCTGGTCCTCGCCCGTGTTGTCGCGCAGCTCCAGGAACTCCTCGATGTCCGCGTGCCAGGTCTCCAGGTAGACGGCGGCGGCGCCCTTGCGGCGGCCCCCCTGGTTGACCGCGGCGACGGAGGCGTCCAGCGTCTTCAGGAACGGCACGATGCCGTTGGAGTGCCCGTTGGTGCCGCGGATCAGCGAACCGCGGGAGCGGATGCGGGAGTACGAGAGACCGATGCCGCCCGCGTGCTTGGAGAGCCGGGCCACCTGGTGGTAGCGGTCGTAGATCGAGTCGAGCTCGTCCAGCGGGGAGTCCAGCAGGTAGCAGGAGGACATCTGCGGGTGCCGGGTGCCGGAGTTGAAGAGCGTGGGGGAGGAGGGGAGGTAGTCGAGCCGGCTCATCAGCCCGTACAGCGCCGCCACTTCGTCCACGGCGCGCTGCGAGTCGTCCTCGGCGAGCCCGGACGCGACCCGCAGCATGAAGTGCTGGGGCGTCTCGACGACCTGGCGGGTGTGCGGGTGGCGCAGCAGATAGCGGCTGTGCAGGGTCCGCAGCCCGAAGTAGCCGAAGCGGTCGTCCGCGCCGTCGGCGAGCGAACGCTCCACCAGCGCGTCGAGGGCGGCCGCGTGGCGGGCGACGAACGCGGCGGTACGGTCCGCGATCAGGCCCTCGCGGTGCCCGACGGCGACCGAGGCGGAGAAGGAGACCGCGCCCTGCCCGGCCGCCTCGTCCGCGATGGTGAGGGTCAGGAGCCGGGCGGCGAGCCGGGAGTAGGCGGGGTCCTCGGAGATCAGGCCCGCGGCGGCCTCGGTGGCCAGCGAACGCAGCTCCGCCTCGTCCGCCCGGGCGCTGCGGCCGCGCAGCGCGGCGGCGGCGACCCGGCCGGGGTCGGTGTCGGGCAGATCGGCGGTGAGGTCGGTCAGGGTCCGCAGCAGTGCGGTCCCCGGTCCGTCCTGTGCGGCTGCCTCGGACTCGGCTGCTGCGGACGCGGCGACTGAAGCCGGATCGGCTGGCGCGATGGTCACGTGGTGCTCTCCCTCGCTCGGCTCGGGGCCGGCGGGGAACGGGGCAGCCCTGCGGACGCGCAGACCCGGGGCAGGGCAGCGCTCCGCACGGCGTCCACCGGCCCAACCGCGAGGCCCGGACGTCTGGGCATCCGGTTCGGTCGAGCCGGATGCGCTGCCGGCAGGTCATCGGACTGACTCGGGGGTGCACAAAAGCGCACTGAATACACCGTTGCGGGACAGTTCCGGATTCGCACCGGATTCCCCTGCGGCGACAGCGAGGAAGAGCATACATGTGGGGGCTGCCCGATGAGGCAGCCCCCACATGTTGTGTCGCGTCGACCGGGCCGGACCCACAGAACGAGCCGTACGGCCCTTTCCCGGGCCGGGCGACCCGATCACGCCGACGGCCCGCCGCGCCCCGCTGGAGGGGGCTCGACGGGCCGTGGGCGCGGATCGTCAGTGGCCGCCCGGCGCCCCCGCCGTGGCCGGCGGGAGTTCCGCCTCGACGCCTGGGTCGCCCGCGTCGGCGGTGTAGTCGGCCGGGGAGGTCTCGTCGATCCCGGCGGGCGCCTTCACGGCGTTCAGGACGAAGGTCAGCACCACCGTCACGACCACGTTCAGCACGAACGCGGTGAGGCCGATGTAGCCGATCTCGCCGATGCCGGGGATCTCCGCGGACGAGCCGCCGAAGTGCTTCTGGGTCGGCGAGGCGACCCCGTACGCGGCCACCGTCCCGTACACCATGCCGACCGCCCAGCCCGCGAGCAGCGCCCAGCGGTGGAACCAGCGGGTGAACAGGCCGCCGACCAGGGCCGGCATCGTCTGGAGGATCCAGATGCCGCCGAGCAGCTGGAAGTTGATCGCGACCGTCTTGTCCATGGTGAGGACGAAGGCGAGCGCGCCGACCTTGACCAGCAGCGACACCAGCTTGGAGACCTTGGTCTCCTGCTCCGGGGTCGCGTCCGGCTTCAGGAAGTCCTTGTAGATGTTGCGGGTGAAGAGGTTCGCCGCGGCGATCGACATGATCGCGGCGGGCACCAGCGCGCCGATGCCGATGGCGGCGAACGCGACGCCCGCGAACCAGTCCGGGAACATGTTCTCGAACAGCTGCGGGATGGCCAGCTGCCCGTTGTCCACCTTGATCCCGGCGGCGATGGCCATGAAGCCGAGCAGCGCCAGCAGGCCCAGCATCAGCGAGTACAGCGGCAGGATCGTGGTGTTGCGCCGGATCACATTGCGGCTGCGGCTGGAGAGCGTCGCCGTGATCGAGTGCGGATACATGAACAGCGCCAGCGCCGAGCCCAGCGCCAGGGTGGCGTAACCCCACTGGCCCGCCTCGCCCGGCGCGAGCGCGCCACGCGGTTTGCCGGTGGCCGGGTTGGTCTGCGAGAACGCCTCGCCCGCCTTGGCGAAGATGTCGTCGAAGCCGCCCAGCTTGATCGGGATGTAGATGATCGCCACCGCGATGACCAGGTAGATCAGCCCGTCCTTGACGAAGGCGATCAGCGCGGGTGCCCGCAGTCCGGACGAGTAGGTGTACGCGGCGAGCACCGCGAACGCGATCAGCAGCGGCAGGTCCTTGACGAACCAGTGGGTGTTCTCGCCGCCGCCGACGCCCATCACGTCCAGCACCGCCTGGATGCCGACGAGCTGGAGCGCGATGTACGGCATCGTGGCGAGGATGCCCGTGACGGCGACCGCCAGCGACAGGCCCTTGGAGCCGAAGCGCCCGCGCACGAAGTCCGAGGTGGTGACGTACCCGTGCTTGTGCGAGACCGACCAGAGCCGCGGCAGGAAGGTGAAGATCAGCGGGTACACCAGGATGGTGTACGGCACGGCGAAGAAGCCGGCCGCGCCCGCCGCGTAGATCGCCGCCGGAACGGCGACGAAGGTGTACGCGGTGTACAGGTCGCCGCCGAGCAGGAACCAGGTGACCCAGGTGCCGAACGACCGTCCGCCCAGGCCCCATTCGTCGAGGCTGGCCTCGTTCTCGGCCTTGCGCCAGCGCGCCGCCAGGAAGCCCATGACCGTGACGGCCACGAAGAAGAAGATGAAGACGCCGAGCGCGACGCCGTTCACGCCGTCCTTCATGCCGGCTCACCTCCCTTGCGGGCGCGCTGGTCACGCTGCCACAGCTTGTACGCGATCATCGTCAGCGCGGTGGAGATCAGCACCCAGAGCATCTGGTACCAGTAGAAGAACGGAATGCCGATGAAGGTGGGGTCCACCTTCGCGTACGAACTCACCCAGAGCATCGCCACGAACGGCGCGACGAGACAGAGGGCGATGACCACCCGCACCGGTGTGACGGTGGGCGGTTTTCCTTCTGGGCCTGCTGGCATGCGGCGACTCCGTCCCCTCGCTGATCACCTTGTAATGCGCAGGAAATCTAGGGGAGGCTTCCGGTCACCGTCACCCCCTGTCCGCATTGCGGTCCGGCAACGGTCCCCTGAGTGGGTACTTCTGTTCGTGATTCCGCCAGGCGTACGGCAGTTGGTCCGTACCGAGATGTACGAAAGGCCCCCGCGGAGTGATGCTTTCCGCGGGGGCCCCGAGTGGTGTTCCGGGCTCAGTCGGTGGGCCGCTTCAGGCGCGCCACGAACTTGTACCGGTCGCCCCGGTAGACCGAGCGCACCCACTCCACCGGCTCGCCCTGTCCGTCGAGCGAGTGCCGGGAGAGCATCAGCATGGGCAGGCCCACGTCGGTACCGAGCAGGCCGGCCTCGCGCGGGGTGGCCAGCGAGGTCTCGATGGTCTCCTCGGCCTCGGCCAGCCGCACGTCGTACACCTCCGACAGGGCGGTGTAGAGGGAGGTGTACTTCACCAGCGAGCGGCGCAGCGCGGGGAAGCGTTTGGCCGAAAGGTGTGTGGTCTCGATCGCCATCGGCTCGCCGCTGGCGAGCCTCAGCCGCTCGATCCGCAGCACCCGGCCGCCGGTGGTGATGTCGAGCAGCCCGGCGAGGGTGTCGTCGGCCGTCACATAGCCGATGTCCAGCAGCTGGGAGGTCGGTTCGAGGCCCTGGGCGCGCATGTCCTCGGTGTACGAGGTGAGTTGCAGGGCCTGCGAGACCTTCGGCTTGGCGACGAAGGTGCCTTTGCCCTGGATGCGCTCCAGCCGGCCCTCGACGACCAGCTCCTGGAGCGCCTGGCGCACGGTGGTGCGCGAGGTGTCGAACTCGGCGGCCAGGGTCCGCTCCGGCGGCACGGGGGTGCCCGGCGGCATGGTGTCCGTCATGTCGAGCAGATGTCGCTTCAGCCGGTAGTACTTCGGGACGCGCGCCGTCCGCGTGGCCGCGCCCGTCTCGTTCTCCGTACTGCCCCCGTCGGCACCCATGGTCCGCCTTCCCGACGCTTGCGTTGCTGCCGTCACCGGCTCCTCCGTCTGTCGCGGCTCACATGGTGGCACGGTCCGGTCACGGCTGGTCGCCCTCCCTTAGGTGTCGGTCCTATAACGGACGCGAGTGCACTTCTTATACACCCTTGACACCCCTAAAGGTCTAGGCCAAGCTCCCGGTACTGGTCTAAACCATTAAAGACCAGGTCCAGCCCCAGCAGTACTCGTCGAATGTCTTCGCGGTGGGCGGGGTTGCAGTATCCCTGAGGAGGGTTTGGCGTGAAGCGCAAGCTCATCGCGGCGATCGGCGTCGCGGGCATGATGATCGGCCTCGCGGCGTGTGGGTCCGACGACGGCGGTGACAGCGGCAAGAAGGCCGGTCCGGACGCGTACAAGGGCCAGACCCTGACCGTGTGGACGATGTCCGGCTCGAACCCGGACGGGTGGACCAAGACGGTCACCGAGGAGTTCGAGAAGAAGACCAAGGCCAAGCTGAAGATCGAGGTCCAGGACTGGAACGGCATTCAGCAGAAGGTCACCACGGCCCTCTCCGAGTCCAACCCGCCGGACGTCCTGGAGATCGGCAACACCCAGACCCCGGCGTACGCCAAGACCGGCGGTCTCGCCGACCTCGGTGACCTGAAGAAGGAGATCGGCTCCGCCTGGGCCGACGGCGTCAACCAGCCCTCCATCTACGACGGCAAGCAGTACGCCCTGCCGTGGTACGTGGGCAACCGCGTCGTCATGTACAACAAGAAGGTCTTCAAGGACGCCGGTATCACCGAGACGCCGAAGACCCGTGCCGACCTCTTCAAGGCCTTCCAGGCCATCGAGAAGAAGGGCAACGCCGAGCCGATCTACCTGCCCGGCCAGAACTGGTACTTCTTCGACGGTCTGCTCGTCGGCAAGGACGTCTCTCCGGTCAAGAAGGAAGGCGACAAGTACGTCTCCAACCTGGCCGACCCGAAGGTCGCCGAGGCCATGGACGTCTACAAGCAGTACCAGGCCTTCTCCAAGGCCCCCAAGGACAAGGACGAGGCCACCCCGCAGCAGGCCGAGGTCTTCGCCAAGGGCAAGACCGGCGCCATCATCGCGATGGGCTACGAGGCCGGCACCGCCATCAAGGCCAACCCGAAGATCAAGGACGACATCGGCTTCTTCACCATCCCCGGTGAGACGGCCGACAAGCCCGAGGGTGTCTTCCTCGGCGGCTCCAACCTCGCCGTGGCCGCGGGCAGCAAGAAGCAGGACCTGGCCAAGGAGTTCCTGAAGATCGCGCTCTCCGAGCAGAACGACGGCGCGCTCATCAAGGAGGCCGGCTGGTCCCCGAAGAACGACGCCATGCAGAAGTACACCGTCGGCCAGCCCGCCGCCGAGGCCGCCGGTCCGGCCGCCGCCAAGTCTGGTGGCACCACGCCGCTGATCCCGGAGTGGGCGCCGGTCGAGAACCCGCCGAACCCGATCAAGACCTACATGACGCTGGTTCTCCAGGGCAAGTCGCCCGCCGAGGCCGCCAAGCAGGTCGAGGGTGAGCTCAACAAGCGCCTCAGCCAGCAGCAGTAGTCGCAAGTAGCGCGTCCCGCGCCGGGGCGGCGGGTCCCGACCCGCCGCCCCGGTCGTACGCACCGTTCCGTGTAGGGCTTTGTTGGAAGAGATGGCGAGCATGGCAGTGCAGACCGAACCCTCGGATGTGGCCAAGACAGCCGCAGTCCGCGGGCAGGACGGGAAACCACCCGTCGGGCAGCACGGGGGAAGCAAGCGGAAGCCGGGTATAGGCGCAGCGCCGTACCTGTTGATGATTCCCGCACTCGCGGTGACGGCGCTCTTCCTCGGGTACCCCCTGGTGAAGAACGCCATGCTGTCGTTCCAGAACCTCAATATGGGACAGCTGATCCAGCATGTCACCGAGTGGAACGGCTTCAAGAACTACCAGGAGATCCTCACCGGCGAGGACTTCTGGAGGGTCACGCTCCGCACGATCGTCTTCACCGGCGTCAACGTCGTCCTGATCATGGTCCTCGGCACCCTGGTCGGACTGCTGCTCGCCCGGCTCGGCAAGAAGATGCGGCTCACCCTGATGGTCGGCCTGGTGCTCGCCTGGGCGATGCCGATCGTGGCCGCGTCCACCGTCTTCCAGTGGCTGTTCGCCTCGCGCTTCGGCGTGGTCAACTACGTGCTGGACAAGCTCGGCTGGCACTCGATGGCCGACTTCAACTGGACCGGATCACAGTTCTCCACCTTCTTCGTGGTCACCCTGATGATCGTCTGGCAGTCCATCCCGTTCGTCGCGATCAACCTGTACGCGGCGACCACGACGATCGCCAAGGAACTGTACGAGGCCGCCTCGCTCGACGGCGCCGGCGTCTGGAAGAGCTTCACCTCGGTGACGTTCCCGTTCCTGCGGCCCTTCCTCTACGCCACGACCTTCCTCGAAGTCATCTGGGTCTTCAAGGCCTTCCCGCAGATCTTCACCATCAGTGAGGGCGGCCCCAACCGCCTCACCGAGACCCTGCCGATCTACGCCTTCGTCGAGGGCGTCGGCAACCAGCACTACGGCATGGGCGCGGCGATCTCGCTGCTGACCATCCTGATCATGCTGGGGCTGACCTCCTACTACCTCCGGATCGTTCTCAAGCAAGAGGAGGACGAGCTGTGAAGCGCTCACTGTTCGGCCGCATCTGGCCCAACGCGACGGCGATCGTCCTCTTCGCCGCCCTGGTCTTCCCCGTCTACTGGATGTTCAGCACGGCGTTCAAGCCGACCGGCGACATCATCACCGAGACGCCGGTCTGGCTCCCCACCGACGTCACGTTCGAGCACTTCAAGACGGCGTACGACGCACCGAACTTCCTGACCCTGGTCAGGAATTCGCTCACCGTCACCCTGGTCGCGGTGGCGTTCTCGCTGATCATCGCGCTCTTCGCGTCGTTCGCGCTGGCCCGGATGCGCTTCAAGGGCCGCAAGGGCATGATCCTGGTCTTCATGATCGCCCAGATGGCGCCGTGGGAAGTCATGGTCATCGCGATCTACATGCTGGTCCGCGACGCCGACATGCTCAACAGCCTGGTCCCGCTGACCCTCTTCTACATGGTGATGGTGCTCCCCTTCACGATCCTCACGCTGCGCGGCTACGTTGCCGCGGTGCCCAAGGAACTGGAGGAGTCCGCCATGGTCGACGGCTGTACCCGCCCGCAGGCCTTCGTCAAGGTGATCCTGCCGCTGCTCGCCCCCGGCCTGATGGCCACCTCGCTCTTCGGCTTCATCACCGCCTGGAACGAATTCCCGCTGGTCCTGATCCTCAACAAGGACCCCGAGGCCAAGACGCTCCCGCTCTGGCTCTCCCAGTTCCAGAGCCAGTTCGGCGACGACTGGGGCGCCACCATGGCGGCGGCCTCGATCTTCGCCATCCCGATCCTCATCCTGTTCGTCTTCCTGCAGCGCAAGGCCGTCAGCGGCCTCACCGACGGCGCAGTGAAGGGATAACGCCGCCCATGACCACCCTGATATCCGCCACGGACACCGTCACCCGCGACGCGCTCGCCGTACTGCAGCCCGGATTCACCGGCACCACCGCCCCGGACTGGGTGCTGCGCCGGGTCGACGAAGGCCTCGCCTCCGTCGCCCTGTTCGGCCGCAACATCCGCACGCCCGAGCAGGTCACCGCGCTCACCGCCCAGCTCAAGGCCGAGCGCGAGGACCTTCTCGTCGCGATCGACGAGGAGGGCGGTGACGTCACCCGCCTGGAGGTGCGCACCGGCTCCTCGTTCCCCGGCAACCTCGCCCTCGGTCACGTCGACGACCTCGGCCTCACCCGCGCGGTCGCCCAGGAGCTCGGCCGCCGGCTCGCCGAGTGCGGCGTCAACCTCAACTGGGCGCCGTCCGCGGACGTCAACTCCAACCCGGACAACCCGGTCATCGGCGTACGGTCCTTCGGCGCCGACACCGAGCTCGTGGCCCGGCACACCGCCGCGTACGTCGAGGGCCTCCAGGCCGCCGGGGTCGCCGCCTGCACCAAGCACTTCCCGGGGCACGGCGACACCGCGATCGACTCGCATCACGCGATGCCGCGCATCGACGTGGACCTGGAGACCCTGCACGCCCGTGAACTGGTGCCCTTCCGGGCGGCCATCGCGGCGGGCACCAAGTGCGTGATGAGCGCGCACATCCTGCTGCCGGCGCTCGACCCGGACCACCCCGCCACGGTGAGCCCGCGGATCCTCACCGGTCTGCTCCGCGGGGAGCTGGGCTACGACGGCCTGATCGTCACCGACGCCGTGGAGATGCAGGCCATCGCCGCGACGTACGGCATCGAGCAGGGCTCCGTCCTCGCGATCGCCGCCGGGGCCGACGCGCTGTGCGTCGGTGGCGGCCTGGAGGACGACGGCACGGTGCTCCGGCTGCGCGACGCGCTGGTCCGGGCCGTGCGCAGCGGTGAACTCGCCGAGGAGCGGCTCGCCGACGCGGCCGCCCGGGTACGTGCCCTCGCGTCCTGGACGCAGGGGGCCGGGAAGGCCGGATCGGGGCCGGGCGCGGCACAGCAGGAGGGGACCGCGTCCGGCACCGGAACCGGATCCGACATCGGCCTGGTCGCCGCCCGCCGGGCGGTGCGGACGACCGGCTCCGCCGCCCCGCTGACCGAGCCCGCCTACGTCGCCGCGTTCGCCTCCGCGTCGAACATCGCCGTCGGCGACGAGACCCCGTGGGGCGTCGCGGCGGAGCTGGGCCGGCTGCTGCCGGGCACGGAGACCGGTACGTACGGCAGCGAGACCGAGGCGCCCGTCGCCGCGGTGCTGCGGGCGGCGGGGGAGCGGCGCATCGTCGTGGTCGTCCGCGACGTCCACCGGCACGCCTGGATGGGCGAGGCGCTCGACGCCCTGGTGGCCGAGCGCCCCGACACGGTCGTGGTCGAGATGGGCGTCCCGCAGGCGGCCCCCAGGGGCGGCCTGCACATCGCCACCCATGGCGCGGCCCGCGTCTGCGGCCTCGCGGCGGCGGAGATCGTCGTCAGGGGCACGGACGGCCCGACGGCCTGAGTGCCGGGCGTGATACGGGGCCGGGGGGCCGCATCACGCCCGGCCGGGCCCGCGACGGCACAGGAGAGGGCCGGGACACCCCGCGTGGGTGTCCCGGCCCTCTCGTACGTGCCCGGGAGTGCTACAGCCCCTGCCACGCCGGCTTCGCCGCGTACGTGGCGCGGAAGTAGCCCGCCAGCTTCAGCTTCGACGCGGCGGCCTCGTCCACCACCACCGTCGCGTGCGGGTGCAGCTGGAGCGCCGAGGCGGGCACGATCGAGGCGACCGGCCCCTCCACCGTCTGCGCCACGGCGTCCGCCTTGCCCTCGCCGGTGGCGAGCAGGATCGGGTGGCGGGACTCCAGGATGGTGCCGATGCCCTGGGTGATCACGTGGTGCGGCACCTGCGTGATGTCGTCGTCGAAGAAGCGCGCGTTGTCGATCCGGGTCTGCTCGGTGAGCGTCTTGATCCGGGTGCGGGAGGCGAGCGAGGAGCAGGGCTCGTTGAAGCCGATGTGCCCGTCGGTGCCGATGCCGAGGAGCTGCAGGTCGACCCCGCCTGCCTCGGCGAGCGCCTTGTCGTACGCCAGGCACGCCGCCTGGACGTCCTCGGCGGAGCCGTCGGGGCCCATGAAGGACGCCTCGGACAGGCCGAGCGGTTCGACGACCTCGCGCAGCACCACGGAGCGGTAGGACTCCGGGTGGCCCGCGGGCAGACCGACGTACTCGTCGAGCTGGCAGATGCGGGCGCGCGAGGCGTCGACGGCACCGGAGCGGACCTTGGCCGCCAGCGCCTGGTAGATGGGCAGCGGGGTCGAGCCGGTGGCAACGCCGAGAAGGGCGTCGGGCTTGCGGCTCAGGAGGGCGCCGATCGCCTCCGCGATGAGTTCGCCGCCTGCCTTGGCGTCCGGGACGATGACAACTTCCACGCGGGGCCTGCCGATCTGAAGAGTTGAGTCAGGTGGTATAGACCAATCGGCCTCCAATCTAGCAGACCCCGGCAACCCGGGCACGGGGTGTTCCCATCGTGGACGCGGTCCGCTGGCGGGCGTCCGGCGCACCGTGGTCGACTGGTCCGGACGGCGCCGCCGACGCACCGGGACCCCGCTGGGAGGCACTCGACATGTCCGCCACATCTCCAGCCGAGGAGAGCGAGCAGCCGGGCCGGATCATGTCCCGCGAGATGGCCGAGCAGCCCGCGATGCTCCGGCGCATCCTCGACCGGGGCGCCCCCGCGATCCGCGAGGTGGCCGCCGCGGTCGCGGCACGCGGGCCGCGCTTCGTACTGCTCACCGCCCGGGGCACCTCGGACAACGCCGCGCTGTACGCCAAGTACCTGCTGGAGATCCGGCTCGGTCTGCCCTGCGGTCTCGCCTCGATGTCGACCACCACCGCGTACGGCGCGAAGCCGGACCTCCGGGACGTCCTCGTCGTCACCGTCAGCCAGTCCGGCGGCTCGCCGGACCTGGTGGCCTCCACGAGGGCGGCGCGCGAGGCCGGTGCGATCACCCTGGCCGTGACCAACAACCGGGACTCGCCGCTGTCCGCGGTCTCCGAGTACCACATCGACATCCTGGCCGGCCCGGAGAAGGCCCTCCCGGCGACCAAGACGTACACCGCCTCGCTCCTGTCCCTCTACCTCTTCGTGGAGGGGCTGGCCGGCGGCGACGGCTCGGCCGCAGCGGTCCTGCCGGAGCGGGCCGAGGAGATCCTGGCCCGCAAGGACGAGGTCAGGGCCCTGGCGTCCCGCTACCGCTTCGCCGAGCGGATGGTCATCACCTCGCGCGGCTACGGCTACCCCACCGCCAAGGAGGCCGCCCTGAAGCTGATGGAGACCAGCTACATCCCGGCCCTCTCCTACTCGGGCGCCGACCTGCTGCACGGCCCGCTCGCGATGGTCGACAACGTCTCCCCGGTGATCGCCGTGGTCACCGACGGCCGGGGCGGCGAGGCCCTCCAGCCCGTCCTGGACCGGCTGCGCGGCCGGGGCGCCGATCTCTTCGTGGTCGGCCCGAAGGCCCAGGTCGAGGCGGCGTCCACGGGGTTCGTGCTGCCGACGGCCGGGGTCGCCGAGGAGGTCCAGCCGGTTCTGGAGATCCTGCCGCTGCAGATGCTGGCGTACGAGGTGACGATCGCCCGCGGCCAGGACCCGGACGCGCCCCGCGCCCTGGCCAAGGTCACCGAGACCCGCTGAGCGCGGCGGAACTCCCCGGGAACACCCGCGGGCCACGGCGCCGGGACGGGACCCTCAGCCCGTCCGGCACCGCAGCCCGGAGTAAGACCGGCCATCACGGACGGTCTGTTCGGCCGGCGGTGTGCGGTGCCCCCGGCCGGGGAGAGGTACCTGCGCGGTCAGGGCAGAGAGCGCGGGTACCTCGATCCACTCTCCTGTGCGGGGAGAGCGGAAGCTCTGTCCTCAGCATTGTGGACTAGACCATTCGCCCGTGTCCATCCATGCGGCAGCCGCAATTTTCCGGCCACCTCCCCTTGCACGTACGGTCCGGTCGTTCGGTTCGGAACCATCGCACGTCCGCGGGTACGCTCGCACACGTGCCCTCCATGAACGACCTCGTCCGCCAGCACACAGCCCTCAGTGACACCGACCTGGAGTGGCTGCATCTGCTGGTCTCGGAGTGGCAGCTGCTCTCCGACCTCTCCTTCGCCGATCTCGTGCTCTGGGTCCCCACGCGCGACGGCACCCGCTATGTCTCCGTGGCGCAGATGCGCCCCAACACCGGCCCCACCTCCTACCAGGACGACATGGTCGGGCACCTGGTGCCGCGCGGCCGCCGTCCGCTGCTGGACGCGGCGCTGGACGAGGGCCGGATCGTGCGCGAGGGCGACCCGGAGTGGCGCGAGGAGGTGCCGGTACGGGTCGAGTCGATCCCCGTACGCAGGGAGGGCAGGGTCCTCGGGGTCATCGCCCGCAACACCAACCTCCTCACCGTCCGCACCCCGTCCAGGCTGGAGCTCACCTACCTCCAGTCGGCCTCGGACCTGGCCCAGATGATCGCCGCCGGGTCCTTCCCCTTCCCCGGCCAGCAGGTCGACATGGACGCCTCGCCGCGCGTCGGCGACGGGCTGATCCGGCTCGACGCCGACGGGGTCGTCCAGTACGCCAGTCCGAACGGCCTCTCCGCCTACCACCGGCTCGGCCTCGCCTCGGATCTGGTCGGCCAGCACCTGGGCGGCATCACCGCCGAACTCGCCCCCTCCCGGGGGCCGGTGGACGAGGCCCTGGTCAAGCTGGCCAGCGGCTACGCGCCCCGGGAGTTCGAGGTCGAGTGCGCGGGCGGGGTGATCCAGCTCCGGGCGATCCCGCTCAAGCCCAAGGGCGTCCGCATCGGCTCCCTGGTCCTGCTCCGGGACGTCACCGAACTGCGCCGCCGTGAACGCGAGTTGATCACCAAGGACGCGACCATCCGGGAGATCCACCACCGGGTGAAGAACAACCTCCAGACCGTTGCGGCCCTGTTGCGGCTCCAGGCCCGGCGGATGGACTCCGTACGGGGCCGCGAGGCGCTCAACGAGGCGGTGCGGCGCGTCGGTTCGATCGCCATCGTCCATGAGACGCTGTCCCAGAATCTGGACGAGCGGGTGGAGTTCGACGAGATCGCCGACCGCGTCATCGCGATGGTCGCCGAGATCTCGCCGGGCAAGGTCACCTGCCGGAGGGCGGGACGCTTCGGCATCCTCGACGCCGAAGTGGCCACACCCCTGGCGATGGTGCTCACGGAGGTCCTGCAGAACGCCCTGGAACACGCCTTCACGCTCGCCGAGTCCGGCACGGTGGAGGTGTCCGCGGTGCGCGGCGGTACCTCCGCCGGGGCGCGGCTGCTGATCACGGTCCAGGACGACGGATGCGGACTGCCCGAGGGATTCGACCCGCAGCGCGCCGGCAACCTGGGTCTGCAGATCGTCCGGACGCTGGTGGAAGGCGAGTTGGGCGGAACCTTCGGCATGGTCCCGGCCCCCGAGCGCGGCACCCAGGTCGTGCTCGACATCCCCGTCCGGCCCCAGAAGTAGCCCCGCCGGTCCGCCCGTTCACCGGAGTGGACCTCCGGCGGGGACGAACACAGCAGTGAGCCCGGACCGTTTTCACGGTCCGGGCTCACTGTTCATGCATGCGCTTCGGGGGTACTGCGCGCTGCGACTCGGGGGGCGGGGTTGTGCGTACGCTCTGTACGCGCCGCCTGGCTGAGGCTCGTAGCGGTGGCGTCGGTCAGGCGCTGGCGTTACGCGCCCGGTTGCGAGCGGCGCGGCGCTTCATCGCGCGGCGCTCGTCCTCGCTGAGGCCACCCCAGACGCCGGAGTCCTGGCCGGACTCGAGCGCCCACTGCAGGCACTGCTCCATGACGGGGCAGCGACGGCAGACGGCCTTGGCTTCCTCGATCTGCAGCAGCGCAGGACCGGTGTTGCCGATGGGGAAGAACAGCTCGGGGTCTTCCTCACGACAAACGGCGTTGTGACGCCAGTCCATGGCTGCTACCTCTCCTTGGTATTACATACTGTTGCTTGTGAATGTGAACGCTTTCACGAATCCCCCCGCAGGTGACGGGCCGACGCCCAGATGAACTGGTTGTGGTCCTGTGCAAGTGAGGAGGGGTTCTGGCTCTCAGCGGAGGCTGGTGTTGCGGGCCGTCCCGATCGCCATGTAGAGATTCGCAAACCTCAGCGGCGGATACAACCCCTTCTGGAAACTTTTTTTTGATTCCTCGGTGTCGACTAGGTCACAGCCGTACTTCTATGGGGTGGAGCCCAGCCCAAACGTTCGAGTTAAAGGACTTTGGTCCCTTCCACTCACACAATCACACGCAGTGCACGGCGTACGCCTGTGAACGTCACACTCGTGCGCACTCCCAGGTGGTCTCCGTCCATCTGGAAAGGCAGCGGGACCTTTGAATGCAAGGTGAAGTCCGTGAGGTCATGAAGTGAAACGGCGTGCTTTCCGGACGGGCCCTTCTCCGGGCTCGAAGTGAGCAGCTGAGTGCCGTAACGGGCGACCGCCGGAGTGGAGAGCCGTTTCAGTCCGAGCACGTCCAGGCCGGTGTCGAAGGTGGCCTTCGGGGACGCGTACAGAGGGCGATTGCCCAGGTAGGACCAGGGGGCGGTGTTGGAGATTATGGACAGCGCCAGATCGGTGACCGGTTCGTGCCCGGGGGTCTCCAGGGTCATCACGCCGTGCCTGCGGTGCGGCTCGTCGATGAACTGCCGGACCACCTGCCGTACGTAGAGCGCGTGCGTGGAGCGCTTGCCGCGTTCGCGTTGCTGTTCGACCCGGCCGACCACACCCGCGTCGAAACCGAGCCCGGCGCAGAAGGTGAACCAGCGTTCCGGGACGGATTCGTCCTCGGTGCCGGGGGTGCCGGCCGCCAGTCCGAGGCCGACCGTGCGTTCGGTCCGGTTGGCGAGCGCGTCCAGGATCGCTCCGGTCGCCTCCACCGCGTCGTTGGGCAGGCCCAGGGCACGCGCGAACACATTGGTGGAACCGCCGGGAACCACCGCGAGCCGCGGGAGGGTGTCCAGGTCGGGGCCGTTGTGGAGCAGGCCGTTGACGACCTCGTTGACCGTGCCGTCGCCGCCCAGGGCGACCACCAGATCGATGTCGTCGCTGTCCGCGGCCCGCCGCCCCAGGTCCCGGGCGTGGCCCCGGTATTCCGTGGTCACGGCCTCCAGCTTCATCTCGCTGGCCAGCGCGTGGATGAGCACGTCACGGGTCCGCGCACTGGTGGTGGTAGCAGCTGGATTGACCACGAGGAGTGCGCGCATGACCGCCAGACTACCTACCGCGCGGTATCGCTCTGAAGTCCCGCCCCCTGACCTTCACGCTCGGTGACGGCCCGGATGCTGCGGGGCCGACCGGCCGCCCGTCCCCGTACCGGTTCCGGCATCCGTTCCGGTACCGGTTTCGACCCCGGCTTCGCTTTCGCGGCGCCGGGATGCCAACCTGCAAGGGTGAGTACTCAGCAGAACACGCCCGCCTCGTCGCCCTCGCCGAGGCTCGAACCGGCGAAGCCGAGCAGGATCACTCTCGTTGCCGCACTCACCGCCCTGGAAGGGGCGGCGCTGGCCATCGGCGGGATCTACATGCTGGTCATGGGGCTGCTCGGCAGCCCCGAGAGCCCGCAGCAGGCGGAGATGGGCGGTCTGACGCTGATCGCGCTCGCCCTGATCCCGCTGTTCGCCGCCCGCGGTCTGCTGCTGCGGCGCAGCTGGAGCCGCGGTCCCGCACTCATCACACAGATCATCGGACTGCCGGTGGCCTGGACGCTGCTGCGGTCGCACGGCGTGCTGATCCCGGCCGGGATCGTCCTCGCCGCGGTGACCCTGACGGCGCTCTACCAGCTGGTCAGGCCGACGACGGTCGAGGCGCTCGGCATCCGCCGGCCGGGCACCACCCCGGAGAACTGAATCCGCCCCGCCCGGCGACCGGGCGGGGCGGGCCGACGGCACGGGGCCGCGCGGGCACGGCAAGGACCGCGCCCGCGCGGCCTTGCCCGCTACTCCTCGACGAGCAGCCGCTCGCGCAGCTGCGCCAGCGTGCGGGCCAGCAGCCGCGAGACGTGCATCTGCGAGATGCCGACCTCCTGCGCGATCTGCGACTGGGTCATGTTGCCGAAGAAGCGCAGCAGCAGGATCCGCTTCTCGCGCGGCGGCAGATCCTCCAGCAGCGGCTTGAGCGACTCGCGGTACTCGACGCCCTCCAGCGCCTCGTCCTCGGAGCCCAGCGTGTCAGCGACCGCGGGGGACTCGTCGTCCGTGTCCGGCACGTCCAGTGAGAGCGTGCTGTACGCGTTGGCCGATTCCAGGCCCTCCAGGACCTCTTCCTCGGAGATGCCCAGTCGCTCCGCCAGCTCGTGGACCGTCGGCGAGCGCCCGTGCTGCTGGGAGAGCTCGGCGGTGGCCGTGGTCAGCGAGAGCCGCAGCTCCTGGAGCCGGCGCGGCACCCGGACCGCCCAGCCCTTGTCACGGAAGTGGCGCTTGATCTCGCCCACGACCGTCGGGGTCGCGTACGTCGAGAACTCGACGCCGCGGTCCGGGTCGAACCGGTCCACCGACTTGATCAGGCCGATCGTCGCGACCTGGGTCAGGTCGTCCAGCGGCTCGCCGCGGTTGCGGAACCGGCGGGCCAGATGCTCCACGAGGGGCAGATGCATCCGCACCAGCCGATTGCGCAGCTCCGCCTTCTCGGGCGACCCGTCGGGAAGCGCGCGCAGTTCGACGAAGAGCGCCCGCGCCCCGCTGCGGTCGTGTGGATCGTGGTGCCCGTGCTCGCTCATCTGGCCTGCCCGCTCCGCCTGCGACTGCTCCACCGCGACCGTACGGCCCACCGGCCCGTCCGCCCCGTCCACCGGATGGGGCAGGGCCTGCTGTTCCGGGATGCCTGCTGCGCGCACCACCCCTGGTCGCATCGTTTCGTCCCGCACAGGACCGTCCCCGTTCCCGTTGCTCACGCCGGCCCGGGTCCCGCGCCGCGCTGTTTGTAGAGGCTGATGCTGACCGTACGGTCGTCGGCCACCGAGGAGTCGACCTTCCCGGCCAGTGCGGAGAGCACCGTCCAGGCGAAGGTGTCGCGCTCCGGTGCCCGGCCGTCCGTCGTGGGGGCGGACACCGTGACCTCGAGAGAATCCTCGACGAGTCGGAAGACGCAGCTGAGGACGGAGCCCGGCACGGCCTGCTGAAGCAGGATCGCGCAGGCCTCGTCGACCGCGATGCGAAGATCCTCGATCTCGTCGAGAGTGAAGTCCAAGCGCGCTGCGAGACCGGCCGTGGCCGTACGCAGCACCGACAGGTAGGCACCCGCAGCGGGCAGCCGGACCTCTACGAAGTCCTGATTCCCGGGCTCGCCTGCGATCTGGGACACCCTCACCTCCAAGGTGGCACAAACTCTTTCGAGGATCCGGGAAGGGTGCCCCGGAGCCATGCGGTACGTCTTCGGTTCTGGTCCGCGACGCTATCGCGACCCATGATGCCGTGTCGCCAGAGCCCCAGCCCATGGCTGTCACTCATGGTAAGCCCATGAGTACACACAGTGGGTAGGGGTCTGCGGCGGTCAATTACGAACAACCGGCGCCGGTTTGACGTACCCAGGCCTCAGACGATCGAACCGTCCTCGAAGCACCAGCGCCAGCTCTCGCCCGGCTCGAAGCTCCGCATCACCGGATGACCGGTCTCCTTGAAGTGCCCCGTGGCGTGCTGCAGGGGCGACGAATCGCAGCAGCCGACATGGCCGCAGACGAGGCAGAGCCGCAGCTGCACGGGGTGGGTGCCCGCCGCGAGGCAGCCGGGGCACGTCGCGCTGAGCGGAGCAGGTTCGGGGCGCGGCAGTGCGGACACGTGAGGGCAGTCACTCATGATTGTCAGGTTACGACGGATACGTGGACCGTGAACTGCGGATGCGAGGACCGTGGAATGGACGTATTGCCGCTGGTGGGACTGGTCGCGGCCAGTGCGGCGGTCGCGGGGGCGGCGCGCCGCACCCCCGTGCCGGCCCCGCTGCTGCTCGTCACCGTGGGCCTGATCGCCTCCTATCTGCCCGGGGTGCCCACCTACACGCTCGACGCGCACGTCGTGCTGCCGCTGCTGCTGCCACCGTTGCTCTACACGGCGGCCGTCGACAGCTCGTACCTCGATCTGCGGGCCAATCTCCGGCCGGTCGCGCTGCTGTCGGTCGGTTACGTGCTGTTCGCGACCGTCGCGGTCGGCTGGCTGGCGTACCGCCTCGTACCCGACCTGCCGCTCACCGCCGCGCTGGTGCTCGGCGCGGTCGTCGCCCCGCCGGACGCGGTCACGGCCGCCGCGATCGCGCGCCGGGTCGGGCTGCCCGGCCGGGTCACGACGGTCCTGCAGGGTGAGTCCCTGGTGAACGACGCCACGGCGATCACCGCCTACAAGGTGGCGATCGCGGCCGCCGTGGGCGAGGGGATGAGCTGGGGCGCGGGGATCGGGGAGTTCTTCCTCGCCGCGGTCGGCGGCGTCGTGGTCGGCCTGGCGCTGATGGTGCCGCTGCACTGGCTGCGCACCCACCTCAAGGAGGCGCTGCTGCAGAACACGCTGTCGCTGCTGATTCCCTTCGTGGCGTACGCGGCGGCCGAGCGCGTACACGCCTCCGGGGTGCTCGCCGTGGTCGTCGTGGCGCTCTATCTGGGGCACCGGTCCTGGCAGGTGGACTTCGCGACCCGGCTCCAGGAGGCGGCCGTCTGGAAGATGGTCGCGTTCATCCTGGAGTCCGCGGTCTTCGCGCTGATCGGGCTCCAGCTGCCCTTCGTGCTGAAGGGGCTCGGCGCGTACGCCGTGGGCGAAGCCGTCCGGTACGCGGTCGTCGTCTTCCTCGCCGTGGTCGTGGTCCGCTTCGTCTGGGTCTACCCGGCGACGTATCTGCCCCGGTGGCTGTCGAAACGGATCAGGGAACGCGAGCCCGACACCGACTGGACGGCGCCGCTGATCGTCGGCTGGGCCGGGATGCGCGGTGTGGTCTCGCTCGCCATCGCCTTCTCCATCCCGCTCGCCATGTCCGACGGGAGCCCCTTCCCGGCCCGCAACCTGGTGCTGTTCCTGACCTTCACCACGGTCATCGGCACCCTGGTCGTCCAGGGGCTCAGCCTGCCCCTGCTGGTGCGGGTCCTGAAGCTCCCCGGGCGCGACGCGAAGGCCGAGACACTGGCCGAGGCACAGGCCCAGAGCGAGGCATCCGTGGCCGCCGAGGCGCGGCTGGAGGAGCTGCTCGCCGACCGCCGCAACCAGCTGCCGGGACCCCTGGCCGACCGGCTGCGCACCGTACTGGAGCGCCGCCGCAACGCCGTGTGGGAGCGGCTGGGCGCGGCCAATCCGCTGACCGGGGAGTCGGCGGACGACACCTACCGGCGCCTGGCCAGGGAGATGATCGAAGCCGAGCGCGCGGTCTTCGTGACGCTGCGGGACGAGCGGCGGATCGACGACGAGATGCTGCGGACGCTGCTCAGACGGCTCGACCTGGAGGAGGCGGCGGCCTACCGGGAGGAGTCGGACGCTCCCTGAGGGCTGCCCGTGACGACCGCCGCGACCGTGGTTCCCGCGGGGAACGCGCCCTCCCCGGCCAGTTCGGTGAGCGCGTACAGCAGCTTGGCGACGTAGAGCCGTTCGACGGGCAGGCCGTGCCGCTGCTCGAAGTCGTCGGCGAAGGCGTGCAGGGCCGGGGTCGTACGGGCGTAGCCGCCGAAGTGGAAGCGCTCGTCCAGGGACCAGGACCCGGCCGGGCCGCCGAAGGCCTCCCGCTGCAGTTCGCGCACCGCCTCCCCGAGGAAGCCGCCGCGCAGTACCGGGACACCGAGGGCGCGCTGTCCGGGCGCGAGGCCGGCGGCGAGACCGGCGAGGGTGCCCCCGGTGCCGCAGGCCACCGCGACCGCGTCGGCCCGGCCGCGCAGCTCGTGCCCCAGCTCTGTACAGCCCTGTGCCGCCAGGGCGTTGCTGCCGCCCTCCGGGATGACACAGCACTCCCCGAAGGCGCTCAGCAGCCCCGCCAGGACCTCCGGATCGCCTTTCGCGCGGTAGGTCGCGCGGTCCATGAAGTGCAGGGTCATGCCGTCGGCGGCGCACTGGGCCAGCGAGGGGTTCAGCGGCCGGCCGGCCAGCTCGTCGCCGCGCACCACCCCGACGGTGCGGAAGCCGAGCAGCCGCCCGGCGGCGGCGGTGGCCCGCAGATGGTTGGAGTACGCGCCGCCGAAGGTCAGTACGGTGCGCCCGGCGGCTGCCCGCAGGTTGAGGGAGAGCTTCCGCCACTTGTTGCCGGGCAGGTCCGGGTGGATCAGATCGTCGCGCTTGAGCAGCAGCCGTACGCCGTGACGCGTGAAGCGCCCGTCCTCGACCGGCTGCAGGGGCGAGGGGAGCACCGGCCGCAGCCGGGAGAGGTCGAGCGCTTCGGAGGGCATGCCGCAATTGTCGCCGGACGGATTCAGTCCTGCGCCAGCCACATGTCGGGGCCGAAGACCTCGTAGTGGATGTTGGACGCCGGGACGCCCTTGGCCAGCAACTGGGTGCGCACGGCACGCATAAAGGGCAGGGGGCCGCAGAGGTAGGCGTGGGTGCCGGGGGCGACGGCGAGGCCGCTCAGATCGACCCGGCCGGTGCGGTCGGCCCGGTGGCCCGGCTCGGGGTCCTCGTACCAGAAGTGGGCGGTGGCGTCGGGGAGCTTGGCGGTGAGCTGGGCGTGGTCGGTGCGCATCGCGTGGGTGGCGGGCGAGCGGTCGCCGTGCACGACGGTGACCGGGGCCCGGTGGCCGGTCGCCGCGAGGTGGTCCAGCATCGAGAGCATCGGGGTGCAGCCGATGCCCGCGGAGGCGAGCAGGAGCGGTGCGTCGGCGGAGTCCAGCACGAGGTCGCCGTACGGGGCGGAGACCCGCAGCTGGTCGCCGGCCCCCACCTCGGTGTGCAGATGGCGCGAGACCTCGCCGTCCGGTGAGCCGCCGCCGTGCACCCGCTTGACGGTGATGGAGCGGAGCCGCGAGCCGGGGGCGCAGGAGAGGCTGTACTGGCGTATCTGGCGGGCCCCGTCGGGGAGTTCCACCTGTACGGAGACGTACTGGCCGGGCCGGAAGGCGGGTGCGGGGGCGCCGTCGGCCGGGCGGAGCCGGAAGGTGGCGACATCGGCGGTCTCCTCGATCCGGGCGGCCACCTCCCACTCGCGCCACACGTCGCCGGCGACGACGCCCTGCTGCGCGTACAGCCGCTCCTCGATCGAGATCAGGGCGCCGGCCATCAGCCAGTAGACCTCGTCCCAGGCGGCCGCGACCTCCGGGGTGACCGCGTCGCCGAGCACCTCGGCGATCGCGGCGAACAGATGGGTGTGCACGACGTCGTACTGGGCGGCGGTGACGCCGAGGGAGGCGTGCTTGTGGGCGATCCGGCCGAGCATCACGTCCGGGCGGGTGTCCGGGTGCTCGATCAGGTGGGTCGCGAAGGCCGCGATGGAGCCCGCGAGGGCCTGCCGCTGGGCGCCGGACGACTGGTTGCCGCGGTTGAAGAGGTCGCGCAGCAGCTCGGGGTGGGCCTCGAAGAGCTTGCGGTAGAAGAGATCGGCGATGTCTCCGATGGCCGCGCCCACGGCGGGGAGGGTGGCACGGACGGTGGCGGTCGACGTCTCGGAGAGCATCGGGACTCCTCGCATGTGAATTGGTATATGAGATTCGTATTTTTGGGCAGTGCGGAACCGGGCGGCGCGAAGCCGGGCGGTACGGGGTCGGGTCGGGCGGTGGTGCCCGTGGTGTGGTGTGCGGCTGTTCAGCCGGTGTCGGGGCGGGTGCCGCTGATGCCGATCAGCAGCGGTCCGGTGGGGGAGGCGACCAGTTCGGTGACGGTGAGTGGATCGAGTGAGGCGTAGAAGGCCTCTTCCGCACGGCGCAGGGCGCCGCGCAGCCGGCAGGCCGAGCGCAGCGGGCAGGGAGTGGCGCCCTCGCACTCGACGACGTCGCCGGGGCCTTCGAGCTCCCGGACGAGCTCGCCGATCGAGGCGGAGCGGCCGGCTCCGGTGAGGCTGAGCCCCCCGCCGCGGCCCCGTCGCGCCTCGATCAGTCCGAGGTGCTGGAGTCTGGCGACGACCTTCGCGGTGTGGGTGTACGGCACCTGCATGGTGGCCGCCACCTCCCGGGTGGTCGGCGGATCCTCGTTCTCCGCGACGGCGAGGCGCATCAGCACGCGCAGCGCCACGTCGGTGAATTTCGTCAGCCGCATGGCGGTAACCGTAGATAAGTTGCATCGAGGATGCAACTTAAGTCGGTCCGTGGACATCGCTGAGCGTTGTGCCCAGCCCAAAGCCGATTAGTCACACTCTTTTGTGTAATGGTGCGACCGCTCTCCGTGCTGAAAGGCTTCTTCACGCAGGTCAGCCGAAGATCGAGAGGACGTCAGATGTCCGTTGGTGAAGAGGTTCAGAACGCGTCGTTGCCGCCGCAGCAGAGTCTGGGGACGGCAGCGGCGCGGAACCTCGCGACGACCACCAAGTCCGCCCCGCAGATGCAGGAGATCACCTCGCGGTGGCTGCTGAAGACGCTGCCGTGGGTGCAGGTGCAAGGTGGTACCTACCGGGTGAACCGCAGGCTGAGCTACTCGGTCGGGGACGGCAGGGTGACCTTTGTGCAGACCGGTGACCGGGTCGCGGTCATCCCCGCCGAGCTCGGAGAGCTCCCCGCCCTGCGGGACTTCGGCGACGAGGAGGTGCTGGGCGAGCTCGCCCGGCGGTGCGAGCAGCGCGAGATCGCGGCGGGGCAGGTGCTGGCCGCGTCGGGGGACGCGGCGGACAGCGTCTATCTGCTGGCACACGGCAAGGTCGAGAAGGTCGGCACCGGTCCTTACGGGGACGAGACGGTGCTCGGGGTCCACGCCGACGGGGCCTACTTCGGGGACCAGGCTCTGATCGACGGCGACGCAGTCTGGGAGTACACGGCCCGTGCCGTCACCGCCTGCACGGTGCTGACGCTGAGCCGGGCGGACGTGCTGAACCTCGCCGAGCGCGCGGACTCGCTCCGCGACCACCTCGCCGGACTGCTCAGCATCCCGGAACAGCGCACCAACAAGTACGGCGAGGCGGCGATCGACCTCTCCGCCGGCCATGTCGGCGAGGCCGTCGTCCCGCACACGTACGTCGACTACGATGCGTCCCCCCGCGAGTACGAGCTGAGCGTCGCCCAGACCGTGCTGAAGGTCCACAGCCGGGTCGCCGACCTCTACAACCAGCCGATGAACCAGACCGAGCAGCAGTTGCGGCTCACGGTCGAGGCGCTGCGCGAGCGCCAGGAGCACGAGCTGATCAACAACCGCGAGTTCGGGCTGCTCAACAACTGCGACTACGGGCAGCGCCTCCAGCCGCACGACGGCGCGCCCGGCCCCGACGACATGGACGAGCTCCTCTCGCGCCGCCGCGGCTCGAAGCTCTTCCTCGCCCACCCGAGGGCCATCGCCGCATTCGGCCGCGAGTGCAACAAGCGCGGTCTGGTGCCCGAGAGCGTCGACGTCGGCGGACACCACGTGCCGGCCTGGCGAGGGGTGCCGATCTTCCCGTGCAACAAGATCCCGGTCACCGACGCCCGGACCACGTCGATCATCTGCATGAGGACGGGTGAGGCCGAGCAGGGCGTCATCGGACTCCAGCAGTCCGGCATCCCCGACGAGATCGAGCCCAGCCTCTCGGTCCGCTTCATGGGGATCGACGAGCAGGCGATCATCTCCTATCTGGTGACGGCCTACTACTCCGCGGCCATCCTCGTGCCGGACGCCCTGGGCGTACTGGAAAACGTCGAGGTCAGCCGCTGGCGGTAGCCCCTCGGGGGTCCGGACGGCGATGTCCGGACCCCCGTCAACCTCCGCCACCGGGCAGCCGTGCCCGGGGCGGCCTCGGGAGGACGCCCCAGTGAAGACCCATCACGTACCCCAACCACCCACACCCCGGATTCCGGGCGACGACGCCCCGCCCGGCGGTGCCCCGCCCGTTCCCGTGGCGCAGAGCGCCGACGACCCGCCCGCCATGGCCTTCGCCCCGGCCGCCGCCGCGACGCAGGGTCAGGAGGCCGAGGCGCTCCTGGAGCGGACCCGGGCCCTCGTCGACCCTCAACTGCGCGCCGCGGTCGAGTCGTTGCCCGGATCGATCCGTCGCGTGGCGATGTACCACTTCGGCTGGCAGGAGGCCGACGGCAGCCCGTCCTCGGGTCCGGCCGGCAAGGCGATCAGACCCGCGCTGGTCCTCGCCGCCGCCCGCGCGCTGGGCGGCGACCAGGAACAGGCGGTGCGGGCGGCCGTCGCCGTGGAGCTGGCCCACAACTTCACCCTGCTGCACGACGACGTCATCGACGAGGACCGGACGCGCCGCCACCGCCCCACCGCCTGGACGGTCTTCGGCATCCCGGACGCGGTCATCGCGGGCGACGCCATGCTCGCCCTCGCCCAGCGGCTGCTCGCCGAGGACCCGTCCCCGGCCGGGCCCCGCGCCTCGGCCCGGCTCTCGACCTGCGTCATCGAACTGTGCGCGGGCCAGCAGGCCGACTGCGCCTTCGAGGACCGGGGCCCCGACGAGGTCACGCTGGACGAGTGCCTGACCATGGCCACCGCCAAGACCGGCGCCCTGCTCGGCTGCGCCTGCGCGCTGGGGGCGCTGTACGCGGGCGCGGGGGAGCGGGCGGTCGGCGCGATGGACGGATTCGGCCGGGAGGCGGGCCTCGCCTTCCAGCTCATCGACGACCTGATCGGCATCTGGGGGGATCCGGCGCGGACCGGGAAGCCGGTCGGCGCGGATCTCGCCGCCCACAAGAAGTCCCTGCCCGTCGTCGCCGCACTGGCCTCCGGCACCCCGGCGGCGGCCGAACTCGCCACGCTGTACCGGGGATCGATGAACACACCCGGCGAGGTGAGCCGTGCCTCCGACGCCGTCGACCGGGCCGGCGGCCGCGACTGGGCGCAGATCGCCGCGGCGGACCGGATGGCCCGCGCGGTCCATCACCTCTCCCGGGCCGTCCCCGACCTGGCCCGGGCGGGCGACCTCCTGACCCTGGCGGAGTTCGTCACCCGACGGACCCACTGACCGCGGGGCGGAGGAAGCGGAACGGGAGCAAGGCGCCGAGGTCACAAGGCCCGTGAGACGAAACGGAGGGCGAGCGGGCGACTGTCATGGGCACGGGCTACAGTCCGTGCCCATGACAGATGAGTCATGGGCAGGGTGGTACCGGGACCGACAGGGTTCCGACGCCGTCGTCCTCACCACCGACGGACAGCAACTACGCCTCCGCACACGGGGCATCGACTTCGAGGGCACGAGCTTCGACGGCCTCACCCCGGCCGTCGGTACGCCACCGGCCGATGACCGGTTCACCCTGGTGGACGGTGCGCTGAGCGACTGCGTACTGGAGTGGGACCTGCCGCTCCCGGTCCTCTGGGACGGGGCCGTTCACCAGGCCACGCTCAGCTGCCTGTTGTCGCTGCGCCGTCCCGATTCGTACCTCGGCCTGGAGCTGCAGTTCGGCGGTGCGGCCTACACGTCCCATCGCGCCGAGAGCGACTTCGGGGCGGCGCTCGCCACGATCCAGCGCGCCCTGCCGTCCGGCGTGCGTCTTCAGACCTGCATCGCCTGCGCCTTCTCGGACTACTTCCCGGCGCCGGCCGCGGTGCGCGGACTGTCCGGCGGCCTCGCATGCTTCCGGGGTGCCAAGGACGCCTACCGAGGGGCGGCAGGGGAGGGTGATGTCCGGGATCTGTGGGACCGGCGCACCGGGTTCGTCCAGGAGATCTGGAGCTGCCGAGAGTTCGAGCCCCGCCCGGAGCAGGGGGCCGGTACGGGCCACCGGGGCGCCTTCCCGCTGGAACTCGCCTGACCGTCCGGCCCCGGCCGGATCCCGTGCCCGGTCCGTGGGCCGGCTCCCGGGCTCGGTCCCGTCCGGACCGGGAGACCGCAGCGGGGCCACCCCGTCCTACGAGGTGGCCCCGGTGGTGCGACGCGTCCGGACGGGGAGGGTCAGGAGGCGCTGCGCGCGAGGGACGCCGCGAAGCCGTACTGCCACAGGTAGTTGACCTGGCTGCGCTCACTCGCGTTGGGGTACGGGTTGGTGCAGGACGTGCCGGGGCCGCCGCCCGACATCAGCTCGCTGCACGGGCCGGAGTAGTGGTCCGGCAGGCCGAGCACATGCCCGGTCTCGTGCGCGGTGACGCGGGTCGAGTTGTACTGCTGGTTCTGCGCGTAGTCCAGGAAGATGTACCCGTTGCCGTGCCCGTCGGTGCTCGCGTACGAGCCCCGGGAGTCATTGCCCTCGTAGTAGGTGAAGTCGGCGTTCGAGCCCTCCTGCAGGCGGACGTTGGAGACGGAGCTGTTCCAGATCTGCGCGCTGTTGGCTATCTGGGTACGGAAGCTGGGTGCGTTGGAGGTGCTGTAGACGACGGTGACCGACTGGGCGCCGGGGTTCGCCGCCCGCTTCTTCGCCACGGACTTGGCGACCGCCTCGAAGAACGCCTTGTTCGCGGCGGCGTTCTCGTGCGATCCGGCGTAGGCGGTGTAGCCGGCGCGGGCGTCCGACGTGGTGGTGGGTGCCGCGGCGGGGGCCGAGGAGGCGATCGCCGGTGCCGTGCCCAGCGCGGCCGCGAGGCCGAAGCCGAGGCCGACCACGGCCGACATGACGGTCCTGGGGTGTCTCATGGGGGGTCTCCTACCGTTACCGGTCCGATGAACCCGTCCGATGATCGGACTCGGACGGGTGCGGTACGGAGAGAGTGTCGGGGAGCACGAGCCGCGGCGGATGATGTCAACCGGCGATAGCACCGGGCTATCGCCACCCCGGGTACCGCCGTCGAAGAGCCCGCCAACTCCAGGTGAATTAAAGGGCTTTGATGCGATTGGGGAGTCTGGTGCGACCATGGTCCGCCGCCCTACGCTCGACCGTATGGAGCTTGAGGTGAGACACCTCAGGGCGCTGTGCGCCATCGCGGACACGGGCAGCCTGCACCAAGCCGCCCGCAGACTGGGCGTGAGCCAGCCCTCCCTGACCACCCAGCTGCGCCGGATCGAGAACACCCTGGGCGCCGAGCTGTTCCGCCGCGAACGGACCGGCTGCCGGCCGACGTTGCTCGGCCGCTCGGTCCTCAGTCGGGCCCGCCCCCTGGTCGACGGGATGACCGCCCTGGTCAGCGACGCGAAGGCGGAGGCCGACGCGGTCCGGGCCACCGGGCCCCGCCTGCGCATCGGCTGCACGGCGAGCAGGGTCATCGGCGGCTGGCTGAGAAGGCTGCGGCTCCGGCTCCCCGGCACGGACATCTCGCTGCGGGTCGACGTGTCGGCCCGCGCACTGCTCGGCGACGTCGGGGCGGGCGGGCTCGACGTCGCCTTCGTGCACGAGGTCGAGGGCTGCCCGCTGGCCGTCCCCGACGGCCTGGAACAGTGCGTACTCCTGGACCGTGAACCGCAGTTCATCTCCATGGCCAGGGACCACCCGGCCGCCGGCCGGCCCGTCGTCGACCTCGTCGACCTGGCCGCCGACCGCTGGATGGTCGACCCCACCGTGGACGGCGAATGGGACGGGCTGCGCCGGGTGTTCGACGAGGCCGGTGTCGCGCCGGCCGTGCTGCACGGCGACTACCTCACCGCCGCCTCCCTCATCGTGCTCGGCGAGGCGGTCGCCCCCTGCCAGCCCACCTCCGGACCGCGCGACGACATGGCGATCCGCCCGCTGCGCGACGACCCCCTCGCCGTAAGGCTGCTGCTGGTGTCCCGGCCCGGCGTCGACACGGCGACGGTGTACGGGGAGCTGGAGGCGGCGTACCGGGAGGCGGCCCGGCGCGCGGCCGGGTACCACCAGTGGCTGCTGCGCAACCGCAGCCCGCTCGCCCGCACGCCGTGAAGCACGGGTTCCCGATTCCGCCGAGAGCGAGGACCGGTTCCCACCGGGCCGCCCGGCGGGCAGAGTCGGTGCCATGAGGCTTCTGATGCTGGGCGGTACGGAGTTCGTCGGGCGCGCCGTCACCGAGGCGGCGCTGGCGCGGGGCTGGGACGTCACGGTGTTCCACCGCGGCCGGCACGCACCCCCGCCGGGCGTGACGGAGCTCCTCGGCGACCGCACCACCGAGGACGGCCTCGCCGCCCTGGCCGGACCGGGCGACGACCCCGACGGCGGGTACGCCTGGGACCTGGTCGTCGACACCTGGAGCGGCGCCCCCTCGGCGGTACGGGACGCGGCCCGCCTGCTGGCCGACCGGGCCGCCCGGTACGCCTATGTCTCCAGCCGCTCCGTGTACGACTACCCGGCCCCGGCAGGCCTGCCGGAGGAGGGGCCGCTGGTGACCGGTGCCTCGCCCGACGCGGGCGGGGACGTCTCGTACCCCCTGGCCAAGCGCGGTGGCGAACTGGCCGCGCTGGACGCCTTCGGCGACCGGGCCCTCCTCGCCCGCGCGGGACTGATCCTGGGCCCCTGGGAGAACATCGGCAGACTGCCCTGGTGGCTGGGGCGGATCGCCCGCGGCGGCCTCGTACTGGCCCCGGGCACACCGGATCTGAGGCTTCAGTACATCGACGCCCGCGACCTCGCCGACTGGCTGCTGGACGCCGCCCGCAGCGGTCTGCACGGACCGTACAACCTGGTCAGCCGCCCGGGCCACGCCACCATGGGGCAACTGCTCGAGGCCTGTGTGCGTGTCACCGGCTCCGACGCGGCACTGCGCTGGACACCCGCGGAGAGGATCCTCGCGGCGGGCGTGGAGCCGTGGAGCGATCTGCCGGTCTGGCTGCCGCCGGGCGAGCTGTACGACACCCTGCACTGCGCGGACGTCAGCAAGGCGTACGCGACCGGCCTGCGTTGCCGCCCGGTCGAGGAGACGGTCGCCGACACCTGGAAGTGGCTGGAGGAGCTGGGCGGACAGGCCCCGCAGCGCCCGGACCGGCCCGCGGTCGGCCTGGACCCGGGCGTGGAGGCCGAACTCCTGGCGGACACGGCCTGACCCACCGCCGAAGCCGCCGAAGGCGACCGGCGTATCGCCGAAGACGATCTGCGTGTGGCCGACGACCGTTGACGCGCCGTCGGCCGCGGCCTCGCGCGTGCCCGCGCGCACGGGCGTTCCCGGCCGTGGCTCCGCATATCCGGGTGTATCAGGGGCGAACCGGGCGTGGCATTCCTGTCATTTGGTAAGCAAACCTGCATATTGCCCCTTATGGCAACAGAAGCGCGTAGGCGAGGCAAAGGTATCCGGGCGGCGGTGGCCACGGCGGCGGCCGCTGCCATGGTGGGCACGATGGCGTCCATCGCTCTGGCCGACCCGTTGCCCGGTGGGCTCGGCCCGTGTCTGGGCAGCGACTGCCCGGACAGCTGGCCCGACCCGAACAACGGGCCCGTCAATTTCCACGACAGCAACATCAACATCTTCGTCGGCGGCGACTTCCTGGTCCGGGAAGCCGCCGCCGAGGCCGAGGGGAAGATCGTCACCCTCGGGCAGTTCGACATGAACAAGCGCGAGGGTGCCTCGCAGATCTACAACGTCGGCGTGGCGGGTGTGGGCTCCCGGGTGCCGCCCCCCAACGACTCCGACTACCTGACCGTGGGCGGGCCCCTGACCGTCGCCACCGGACAGCGGCTGCTCGCCGAGGAAGGCGCGAACCACGGCGTGGTCAAGTACGCCGACACCGTCAGCGGAACGGTGATCCCGGCCCCGGTCCACGACCCGGCCGCCACGGCCCCGTACACGGAGCTGCGCGACCAGCTGACCGCGGCCAGCCACTGCTACGCGTACGACGACAACCAGGACCACCGCCGCCCCGCCACGGGCACCGTGGTGAACACCGGTTCCGAGACCGTCTTCACCGGCGACGGCACCTCGTCCCTCCAGGTCTTCGCCGTCGACGCCGACCTGACGACGGCCCAGGGCGGTCAGCAGGGGCTCACGTTCAACGCGATCCCGGCGGGCGCGACCGTCCTCGTCAACCTCTACGGCAGTGCCCGCAACATCAGTACGTACATGGGCTCACTGCCCCAGGCCGGGCTGCGCGAGCACCTTCTGTGGAACTTCCCGGACGCCACCGAGGTCGGCCTGCACGGCACCGGGCAGTTCCAGGGCAGCATCCTGATCGGCCAGCAGTCGAGCACGGCCACGCTGGACATGAGCGGCACCAACGGCCGTTTCTACAACGCAGGTTCACTGATCCACACCTCGGCCGGTGAGTCGGGCGGCCAGGAGATGCACTCCTACCCCTTCGACGGGGACCTGCCGACCTGCGGCGAGGAGCCCACGCCGACTCCGACTCCCACGGACACGTCGACCCCGACCCCGACTCCGACTCCCACGGATACGTCGACCCCGACCCCCACCCCGACCCCGACGGACACGCCGACCCCGACCCCCACCCCCACCCCCACCCACACACCGGGACCGAAGCCCACCCCGTCCCACACCTGGCCGCACAAGCCCGACAGGCCCGGCTGGCCGGACAAGCCCGGTCCCTGGCCGGACAAGCCCCATCCCGGGGGCGAGTTGCCGCACACCGGCGCGCACGGCGGTGAGTGGGTTCTCGGCGGAATCGCCGCCGCGCTGCTCGTGGCCGGATCGGCGGCCACGCTGATGGCCCGGAGGGCGCGTCGACGCGGTTAGCTTTGGCCCATGGCCGAACTGCTGCTGCACCTCACCGAAGGCCCCCTGTGGGAGGCGGCCCGCGGGATCGGGACGTACGAGATGTCCACCCGCGGCCGCACCCTGCACGAAGAGGGCTTCATCCACTGCTCGCTGCCGCACCAGCTCGCCGGCGTGGCCGAGATGCTGTACGGCGCCGGGAGCGGGGCCGGGACCGGTGACCAGGAACTCGTGGTCCTCGTCATCGATCCCGACCGGCTCCCGGCGCCCGTACGGTACGAGCCCGTCGCGCCCGGCGGCGAGGAGTTCCCGCACATCTACGGTCCCGTCCCGGTGGACGCGGTCGTGGAGGTGCGGCCCTGGCCGCGCAAGGAAGGCGCTCCCGCATGAACAACCCACCCCCCACCGGCCCGGAGACCCCGGGCGCCCCCATCGTCGCCGTCACCGGCGCGGGCGGAGCCGTCGGCGGCCGTGTCGCGCGGCGTCTGGCACGCGCAGGCGTGCCCGTGCGGCTCCTCGGGCGCGACCCGTCCCGGCTGCCCGAACTGCCCGGCGCCGTCGCCGCGCCGCCCGCCCCGTACGGCGACGGCGAGGCCATGCGCCGCGCCCTGGCCGGGGCGCACACGCTGTTCCTCGTCTCGGCGCACGAGAGCCCGTACCGGGTGCGCGAGCACACGACGGCCGTGGACGCGGCGGTCGCCGTGGGCGTCGAGCGCATCGTGTACGTCTCCTTCCTGGGCGCGGCGCCGGACGCCACGTTCACCTTCGCCCGCGACCACTGGCACACCGAGGCGCACATCCGGGCCGCCGACATCCGCCACACCTTCCTGCGCGACAGCCTGTACCTCGCCGGGATCCCGGCGATGACCGGTGCAGACGGGGTGCTGCGCGGCCCGGCCGGGGACGGCCGGGTGGCGGCGGTGGCGCACGACGACATCGCGGACGCCGCGGTCGCCGTCCTGCTGGCCGACACCGAGGGCGACGACACCCGCCACGACGGGATCACCTACGACCTCACGGGCCCGGAGGCGTTCACCCTCGCCGAGGCGGCCGAGGAGCTCGGCAGGGTCACCGGCCGGACCGTCACCTACCGGCCGGAGACCCACGAGGAGGCCTACGCCTCCCGGGCGCAGTACGGTGCCGAGGACTGGGAGGTGGCCGGCTGGGTGACGTCGTACGAGGCCATCGCCGTCGGCGAGATGGCCACGGTCTCGGCGGCGGTGCCGGACCTCACCGGGCATCCGGCGACGAGCCTGGCCGCCTTCCTGCGGGAGCATCCGGACAGCTACCGGCATCTGCTGAAGACGGACTGACCCCGAGGCGGGCGGTGCCGGCGAGGAGAGGAACCGGAGGCCAGTACGGAGACCCCGTGGGGCTCCTGGGATCCGCCCCCGCCGGACGAGACCGCCCGCCTCTTCGCACCGTTGCGTGTCCCCTGACGGATCGCGGGGGGACACGCGGTCGAGTCCGCCGTGGGCCGAGCCCTCCGGGACCACGGCGACATCGATGTACTCCTGCTCCGGCGCGACCGGCTCGCGGCCCAGCACCTCCTGGCGGGCCGGGGGGCGGTGGGCGGCGGACCCGCCCGGCACCCTGCGCGTCGGCCCTCAGCCGGCGTACGCGCCCGACCGTGCCGCCGCCGCCGCGGCCTCGGCGGCACGGTCCGCGGCCGCCTCGTCGAGCGGGTCGCCGCTGGCCAGCAGCCGGTAGTAGAGCGGCGCGGACACGGCGCGGATCACCTCGTCCGGGTCCGTGCCCGCGGGCAGCTCCCCGCGCTCGACGGCCTCGGTGACGCAGCCGGACCACTCCTTGATGCGAATCGCGTAGAACCGGTGCAGCGCCTCGGCCGTGCGCGGGTCGCAGGTGGCCGCGGCGATCACGGACTTGAAGAGCGCGCCCTGCCGCGGGTCGGAGAGGGTCCTCGCCACCAGCCGGGCGTTGGCCCGGAGGTCCTCGGCCAGCGAACCCGTGGCGGTACGGGGCGAGGACTGCTCGGCCATGTCGTCGAGCAGGTCCGCGATCAGCCCGGTGGGCGTGGACCAGCGCCGGTAGACGGTCGTCTTGCCGACCTCCGCCCGGCGCGCCACATCGGCGAGGTCCAGGCGGTCGAAGCCGTGCTCGGCCAGGGCGTCGCCCGCCGCCCGCAGGACCGATTCGCGGACCCGGGCGGTACGGCCACCGGGCCGGACGCTTCCGGGTTCCACACCCTCAGAAGTCATAACGGGTCTCCAGTTCCATTAGTAACCCTTCCTCTGTTACGGTGACTCCACTTTAACGGCACTTTAGTCCCATTAGAGCCTCTCTCCGAGGAAGGCCATCATGTCCGCACCCAGCCAGGCCCCGTCGGATACGACCGGCGCCACCGCTCTCTCCCCTTCCCCTGTCTCCTCCCCGTCCCGGACCCGCATGACCGGACGGCAGAAGCTCGTCCTCGCACTCCTCCTCGGCGCCCAGTTCATGATCGCCGTGGACTTCTCGATCCTGAACGTCGCGCTGCCGGTCGTCGGCGAGGGGCTCGGCTTCTCCCTCTCCCACCTCCAGTGGATCGCCACCTCGTTCGCGCTCGCCGCGGCCGGCTTCACCCTGCTCCTCGGCCGGATCGCCGACCTCGTCGGCCGCAAGCGGCTGTTCCTCGCCGGGATGTCCGTCCTCGGCCTCTCCTCCGCCCTCGGCGGGCTCGCCACCTCGCCCGAAATGCTGCTCGTGGCACGGGTGTTGCAGGGGCTCGCCACGGCGGCCGTGACCCCGGCCGGACTCGCGCTGCTGACCACCGCCTTCAAGGAGGGCCCGCTGCGCGAACGCGCCCTGGGTCTCAACGGGGCGCTGATGTCCGCCGGTTTCACCGCCGGTGCCGTCCTCGGCGGCCTGCTCACCGACCTGCTCTCCTGGCGCTGGGCGTTCTTCGTCAACGTGCCGGTCGCCGCCCTGGTGGTCGCCCTCGCCCCGGCCGTCATCACCGACTCGCGGCCGGCCGGGCGCCCCCGGCTCGACGTCCCCGGGGCCGTGACCGTCACCGGCGGACTGCTGCTGCTCGTCTACGGTCTGACGCAGGCCGGTGAGTCCGGCTGGACCAGGCCCACCACCCTGGCCGCCCTGCTCGCCGGGCTCGTGCTCCTCGTCGCCTTCCGGGCCGTCGAGAAGAAGGCCCCGGCGCCGCTGGTCCCCGTACACATCCTGAAGCGGCGCAGCGTCATCTGGGGCAACACCGCGGGCCTGATCGCCTTCGTCACCGAGACCTCGCTGGTCTTCCTGCTCACCCTCTACCTCCAGGAAGTCCTCGGCCACTCACCCCTCGCCACCGGTCTCGCCTTCGGTGTCCTGGGCATCGGCACGGTGATCGGCGGCATGCTCGGCGGCCGTGCGGTCGGCCGGTTCGGGAGCCGTACGGCCATCGTCACCGGCGGCGCCGTCCAGGCCGCCGCCACGCTCTGTCTGGTGGCGCTCGGGACGTCGAGCGGCTGGATCACGCTGCTGCTGGCGGCCACCTTCGTCGGCGGCATCGGCAACATGCTGATGATCGTCGGCTTCATGGTCACCGCGACCTCCGGACTCCCCGACGAGGAACAGGGCCTGGCCACCGGCCTCGCCACCATGACCCAGCAGGTCGGCATCACCCTGGGCATCCCGGTCATGAGCGCCGTGGCCACCGCCCGGATGTCCGCCCTCGGCGACACCGGCCCCGAGGGCGTCCTCTCGGGCGTCTCGGTCGCGATCCTGGTCAACTCGGCGCTGGTCCTGGCCGGAGCGCTGCTCGCGGGCACCTTCCTCGCCCCGCGGCGCGCGAGGAGCGGCGCGCGAGGGTGACGGCGGGCAAGGGCCCGCCGGGCGCCGGCGCGCGGATGCCGGAGGCGGATCCGACGGGAGTCGGTGGATCCACCTCCGGCACCCCCGCGTCCGCGCTGCTCAGCCCTCGTCGTGCGCCTTCCGCAGCGCGGCGATGTCCAGCTTCTTCATGGTCATCATCGCGGCGGTGGCCCGGGCGGCCTTGGCCCCGTCCGGGTCGAGGAGCAACTCGGTCAGGCCCTCGGGCACGACCTGCCAGGAGAGGCCGTACCGGTCCTTCAGCCAGCCGCAGGGCCCTTCTTCGCCGCCGTCGGTGAGGCTGCTCCAGTAGTGGTCCACCTCGGCCTGGTCGGCGCAGTCGATCTGGAACGAGACGGCCTCGTTGAAGGTGAACTCCGGCCCGCCGTTCACCCCGACGAACCGCTGCCCGTTGAGCTCGAACTCGACCGTCATCACCGACCCGGCGGGCCCCGGCCCCGCCTCGCTGTAGCGCCCGATCCTGCCGAGGCGCGCGTTCCTGAAGACGGAGATGTAGTACTCCGCCGCCTCCTCGGCCTGCCCGTCGAACCACAGACATGTGGTGAAGCCCTCGGTGGTCATCGTTTTCTCCCCTCGTGCGCGCAGCCCCGTCGCCCGCGCATGTCCACCCATACCGACCGATCCTGCCCCGAAAGCTCATCGGTGGTACGAGGAGCGAATCGACGGGGGACCGGCATCGGCCGACTTCATATGGTCCCCTCGCGGGAGGCGAAACCCCTGGCGACACGGCCGCGTTCCAGGTAAACGGCTTCGCAAACTCCTCCGCGAACGCCTCCGCGCGCTCCCGGTAACCGTCCCGGGCCCGGCGCGAGGCCGCGGAGGTTGTCAGTCCCTGCCGCTACCGTCTGTGCGTTCACGGTCTTCGGAGAGGACGGCTCCATGGGTGCCGGCGGATGGGACTACGTCACCGGGTACGACGGGGATGTCGAGGCGGCCCTGGAGGCCCTGCGGACAAGGCTGTTCCGGGAGCAGTACGGCGACGGTTCCCGCTACCGAAGCCTGGAAGAACTGTACGAGGACGCGGAGTTCATGGGAAACGAGGGCACCCATACGATCCTCGACATCGACAGGGTCGTCGCCACGGACGACCCGCCGACGCAGTCCCGCCCCTCCGACTACGGCACCCTTCGCCCTCTGGCACTCGGCCGAGTGGTCCACCACTTCGGTACGGACCGCCCCACGGTCGCGCAGTACGAAGAACTTGTCGCCGCTGCCGACGACGCCGCGAGCCACGAGGAACACGAGCGGAGCCTCCTGGGTGAGTGCCGGATGCGGTGGACCGGCCGTTACGTCGTCCTCTACGCCGACGACCAGCCCACCCACCTGGGAGTCTTCGGATTCTCGGGCGATTAGGGCCGATGCGGCGGGACGGGTGACCGCTCCTGCCGACGGCGTACCGTATGACTCCCGCGCACCGACCGCCCACCGCAGCCGACAAGACGGCAGAACACCCATGACCTCCACATCGATCCGCTTGATCGAGCCCTCCGACGGCCCCGCACTCGCCGGCCTGCTCTCCCGGGACAAACAGGCGTACGCGCGCTGGCTGCCCGCGAGGCCCGCGGAGTTCTACACGCCCGACGGGCAGGCCGCGGTCATCGAATCCCTTCTGGCCTCCCACGACGACGGACTCACCTGGCCCGGCGTCGTGGTCGCCGACGAGACCGTCATCGGGCAGGTCACCATCGGCTCGATCCTGCGCGGCCCGTTCCAGAAGGGTTTCCTCGGCTACTGGGTCTCCTCTCTCCACCAGGGACGCGGACACACGAGCCGCGCCGTGGGCCTCGCGTTGCGGATCGCCGAGGACGAGCTGAACCTGCATCGCCTTGAGGCACACACCCAACTGGAGAACCTCGCGTCCCAGGCGGTCCTGCGCAAGCACGGATTCACTTCCTGGGGCATCGCCCATGACCACTTCTACGCCGACGGCGCATGGCGCGACGAAGTGTTCTGGGAAAGGAAACTGACCGACAGTCACATCCTTTGGAACGCCCGGCAGTAGGCGTCACTTCAGCCGCTTGGTGTGGGGACGCTCGTCCCAGCGGTAGCGTGGGGTGGCACGGCGGATGAGCATACGCAGCGTGACGATTGCTGCGGCGAGGTAGAGGTAGAAGTCCACGACTCGGCTGCGCCTGTCGGTGCAGCGCCGTAGCCTGCCGAAGCCGTTCATCCACGCGTGACTGCGCTCGACCACCCATCTCTTGTCGGCTTGGATCTGGGCGGGGGGACGCCCTTGCGGGCGATCTCGGCGGTGAATTCGAGTCCGGCGAGCGCGGAACGGGTCCTGCTGCTGCCGTAACCTCGGTCAAGGTTCACGTTGACCTGGTGGGGAAGGTCGCCGACCTGTTCCTTGGCGGCTTGAAGGGTGGGCACGAGAAGCGGGGAGTCGTGGCGGTTGGCCACGGCCGCCACGACGCCGAGTGGAACGCCGGTGGCCTCGGTGGCCACGGAGCGTTTCAGGACCTGCTTGCCCCGGTCCACGGGTGAGCGTGCGGCGGCCTCCCCGCCGCAGGGGGCCTTGGTGATGCAGCCGGCCACGGACAGTTCATCGAGCTTCAGGCCGATCATCCGGTCGTACGCCTGCAGGGCGAGCGCGTGCACCTGCTTGGCTGTCCCCAACTCGGCCCAGTGCGTGAGGCGGCGTCGAATCGTGCGGTCCGAGCAGCCGGGGCCGGCGATGCGCTCGTAGCCGGAGCCGTGTGCCGGCGCGGCGATGACATGTTCGAAGACGGTCCGGTCGGAGGTGCGCGGGTTGTGGCAGCCGAGCGGGTGGGTGTCGATGTGCTCGGGCAGCAGTGCCGCGAACTCGTCCCAAAGGGGTTCGAGCAGGCATGATGGCAAGACAGGCACGAGCCCTCCGGTGATCACTGAGCGTAGAGAACTCCGTGATCACCCGGGCTCGTGGCTGCTCTGCTCCGGGTGCCCGATGGACTATCCAGCGTGCCGCCTGCCGGGCGCTCCTGGGCGCGGGCGTCGTGTACGGCCGCGTCGGCGCGGGGCCGCACGCCGGTGATCACGACGTTGAGCAGATGGTCGGCTTTCCTCTCCCGGTCCCGCACGCGCTCGGTGGCAACCGCGATCCCGTTGGCCAGGTTGAGGAGTTCCGAGATCGTGATGTCGCTCCGGGCCGCGCCCGCCTGCTGCGCCTGGTGCAGAAGCTCTGCGCCTGCCGCGCGCACCTCGTCATGCCGCGCTTCCACGTGATGTCCGGGCTCGGCAAGTTCCTCGGACAGCAGCATGGCAAGGCCACGAAACGTGTTGTTGTGCTCCACGACTACCCGTAGCCACGCCTCAAGGGCGTGCCCGGGTTCGAACTCGGCCGAGAGCCGACGCGCTCGTGCGCACAGGGCCTGGACCCGCTCGTCCATCACCGCAACGGCAAGTGCGCGTCGCCCCTGAAAGTGGCGGTGCAGCGTCGCCGAGCCCACCCCGGCGTGCCGGGCAATCCGCTCCAGGGATACCAGCACGCCTTCCTCGGCAAACAGTCGACCGGCGGAGGCCACGATCCGCTCGCGGCTGATCCGGGCATCGGCACGCACGGGTCGGCCGTCGCCCGCACGTTCCTCGTTCGCTGGCTGCATTCTTTCCCGTCTTCTCATTAAGTGGGGTCTGACCCCACTTAATATGACAGAGTGAGGGCGCCGGACTCCTGCCGATCGAAAGGTTCGATGCCCGATGCCCGATGCGCTGGATGATCGCGACAGGATTCTCGGCGGCTTCGTGGGACGCCCGGCCCTGAAGTGGTATGCGGCCGCGTTCGCCGAACACTTCGACATCCACCGGGACTCGGGGGTCGTCGAGATCCGTATGCACACCGAGGGCGGATCGGCGGTCTTCTCGCGTGCGCTGCTGAACGCTTGGGGGAGAGTGCTCGCGGAAGCCGGTGCGGACCCGGACAACGAGGTCCTGATCATTACCGGGACGGGCCGACAGTGGATGGCCGGGGTCGATCCGCGGTCGTTTGCGCAACCGTTGTCACAGTGGTCCAGCGACCTGCTGTACGAGCAGTATTCCGACGGGGCGCGACTCCTTGAGGGGCTGGTCCTTGGTGTCGACGTCCCGACCATCGGGGTGCTGAACGGACCCGGTCCACGCCAGGAACTGGCCTTGATGTGCGACATCACCCTGTGCGCCGACGACGTGGTGATCGCCGACGGGAATTTCGCCGCCGGGTCGGTGCCCGGCGACGGCATGTACCTCGCCCTGGAGGAGCTTCTTGGTACCAAGCGTGCCGCCCACCTCGCCTACACGGGCGGGGGGATCGATTCCGCGACCGCACTGCAATGGGGGCTGGTCAACGAGGTGCTGCCGAGGGATCAACTGATGGACCGAGCCCGCCGAGTCGCAGAAACGATCATGGCTGCGCCCCGCACTTCCCGTCGGCTCACCCATGCGGTGATCAGCCACCCATGGCGACGCCGGATCACCGAGGAACTGCGTGGCGGATACGCACGGCAGCTCCTCGCGAGCAGTGGCAACTAGCGTTGCCGCGAACACCCCCCGGCATGAGCAGAGACGCGCCCCTACGAGGAGCTATGGCACCGACCATGAAGATCGACTCAGTGATCGCACGACAGCGTGTTGACGACCTGGACGCGGCCATCACCTTCTACGAGAGGGTGACCGGCCAGACAGCCGCCCGCTTCGCCTTCGCCGGGGTGGGGCTGGCGAGCATCGGCCCCTTTCTCCTGTTCAGCGGGACCGACGAAGCGGTGCAACGGGTCGCCGGAGTCGGGGCCACTCTCGTGGTCGCTGACCTGGACGCGGCGATCGAGGAAGCGGTGGCGGCCGGGGCCACCGTGGTGAGGCCAGCGCAGCCCACCCCCAATGGCCATCGTGCGGTGCTTCGTCACCCCCACGGGGGTGTGTACGAATACGTCGGCTCCTGAGCGGCCGCCGCGTCTGGGACCAGTTCGCGGCGCTGCTGCCCGAGCGCATCGCCGCGCTGGTGCACGGCTCGGGCAAGCGACTGAAGTGACGCCAACTGCCGGGCGCTCTTAGTCCGAGAAGGGAACGGCGTCGGCGGGGGAGGTGTGCCAGCTGGTGACGATCGGCTTGTCGACGACGAACGAGCCGACGTTCAGGGACTCCGGGTTCGGGTCGTCGTCGGCGACGGAGACGATGATGCTGTCCAGCTCCTTGCCGCCGTCCGCGTCGGTGGTCTTGGGGTTCACCCCGGCGTAGACGGTGACCCCGCCATGCAGTGTGATCGGCTGCCCCGCGGACTGCTCCGCGGGCGCGGCGGCCGTTCCGTCCGATCCGAAGGCCACGACCGGCAGCGCGGCGGGCAGGACGCAGGTGATGCCGGGCTTGGCCTTGCCCTTGATCAGGAAGTAGCCGCCTGCCTGGGACTCGGAACTCGCGCTCCAGGAGATGTCGTTGGTGCCGCAGCTCTGCCCGTAGCCGCTCTTGTCCCCGGCCGTGTCGCCGCCGCCCGCACTGGACTTGTCCGACGAGCCGCCGGCCGCGGCCCCGCCGCCGGAGGACTTCGAAGCGCCGGAAGCGCTGTTCCCGCCGTTCTTGTCCCCGCCGTCACTGCTGCCGGGTGCCGTCCGGCTCGCCTGTCCGGATGCCGCCGGGGCGCCCGACGCCGACGCGTCGTCACCGTCCTCGCACGCTGTCATCAGCAGGCCCGCGCCGAGCATGGCGGTGACGGCAAGGGCGGTGCGGAGACGACGGTTCATTACGGGGTTCCCTTTCGGCGTGGCAGGTGCGGGGCACCGGGTGCTCGGTACCGCGCGTTGACGATCAAGAAGACGACCGCTCCTGGCTGCCGGTTCGCGCTGTCTCACGTCCAGGACGTTGCCGTCACGCGCCTGTGACACGGATCCCGGGCCCGTGTCCGCCGTCGTCACGCTGCGGATCCACGCGCACCTGCGACCGGGCGAAAAAAGACCGCACCCGGTCCGCCATGGACGCCGTGCTCGGCGGCCTGCGGACCGGGTGCGGGGAGGTGGGCGACGCGAGCCGTGAAACCGCGGGTCGGACGGCCCGGCCGAAGATCAGGCCTTCCTGGTCCTCCAGTAACGGGCCGGGCTGGTGACCTGCGGCGATGGTGGTCGCGCAGGTCACTGACCCGGACTCCTGGTGCCGCCCTGCGGCGGCGGTGCCTCAGCTCTGTGCGGGTTCGTCGCCCGCCTGCCCGGCGCCCTCGGCCGTGCCTGTCTTCTCGCGCATCTTCCGTACCAGCTCCGCCCTCTTGTCCGCCGCGTTCCGGCGGTCGAGGTTGCGGTGCGGACCGTTGTTCTGCCGTTCGGTGCGGGACAGCTTCTTGCGCTGGCCGCCGCCCTGGCCCACGGGGTTGTTGATGTTCTTGCTGTCGGTCACGGGCTCTCCCGGTATTGATGTGAAGTGATCTACGGATTCGTCGGTGGGGGACGGGCGCGGCGACCGACGGCCTCCTGGAACACCTCGCCGCGCGCCCCTCCAAGGAGTGGCTGTTCACGATGGAGGAGAGGGAGCCCCTCAACCATCGGTGCTGGAAGACCGAGTGGAACTGCGCCCGCAAGGTGCTCCAGGCGGTCGAGAACGGGGCCGCCGAGCGGGAAGGCCGCAAGCCCGTCGCACTGCCGCACCTGGTGACCCACGACCTGCGGCACTTCTGCGCCTCCGCGCTCATCGCCGACGGCGTGAGCGTCAAGCAGGTGCAGCTGGTCCTCGGGCCCGTGTCCGCCGTCGTCACGCTGCGGATCCACGCACACCTGCGACCGGGCGAAAAAGACCGCACCCGGTCCGCCATGGACGCCGTGCTCGGCGGCCTGCGGACCGGGTGCGGGGAGGTGGGCGACGCGAGCCGCGAAACCGCGGGTCGGACAGCCCGGCCGAAGATCAGGCCTTCTTGGTCTCCCAGAAGATCTTGTCGATCTGGGCGATGAGGTCCAGCGCCTTCTGGCCCGTCGCCGGGTCCGTGGAGGCCTTCGCGGCCGAGAGCGCCTTGAGGGCGTCGTTGACCAGCTGGTGCAGCTCCGGGTACTTCTCGAAGTGCGGGGGCTTGAAGTAGTCGCTCCACAGCACCGAGATGTGGTGCTTGGCGAGCTCGGCGCGCTGCTCCTTGATGACCACCGCGCGGGCCCGGAAGTGCGGGTCCTCGTTGGCCTGGTACTTCTCCTGGACGGCCTTGACGGACTCCGCCTCGATGCGGGCCTGGGCCGGGTCGTACACGCCGCAGGGCAGGTCGCAGTGGGCGCTGACCTTCACCTTGGGGGCAAACAGGCGGGAAAGCATTGAGCTGTCCTTCCTCGTGATCGTCTTCTCAGGTGGGACATTACTCCGTGAGAGACGTGTTTTCGTGGGTGCCCCCATGGGCTTAGGCCAAAAGTCCAGGGCGAGGATGGGACCAGTGGCCGAATGTACGGAACGCTGTGCAGGACGTGTACTGGACGGACCGGGGAGGTGCCGGAGAGATGCGGGAGGTGCCGGAGGTGCCGGAGCTGACGCAGGGGCAGCCCGGGCGGGGGCTGGCGGGGCGGGTGCGGTTCCAGGTGGTGGAGGTGACCGGGCCGTCGATGGTGCCGACGCTCCATCACGGGGACTGGCTGCTCGTGCAGTACGGGGCGATGGTGCGCCCCGGTGACGTGGTGATCCTCAGACATCCGTTCCAGCAGGACCTGCTGGTCGTGAAGCGGGCCGCCGAGCGCCGTCGGGGCGGCTGGTGGGTGCTGGCCGACAACAGCTTCGCGGGCGGGGACAGCACGGACTACGGGGTGGTGCCCGAGGAGTTCGTACTGGCCAGGGTCCGGGCGCGCTACCGGCCGTTGAAGAAGGATCAGCGGTCGGTGCGGGGTGTGGTGGCCTGGGCGGTCTCCGCGCTGCGGCCGGTGTCGGCGGCCCGTTCCGTCTCCAGGCGTTTGCGGGCCCGGTAGGCGGCCACATTGGCGCGGGTCGCGCAGCGGTCGGAGCAGTAGCGGCGGGACCGGTTGGTCGAGGTGTCGAGGTAGGCGTTGCGGCACGGCGATGCCTCGCACAGGCCGAGCCGGTCGACCCCGTACGAGGTGAGGTGGAAGGCGAGGCCCATCGCCGCGATGGCGGCGTACCCGGCCGTCGCGTTCGACGGATGGTCGGCCAGGTGCATGTGCCAGTCCGGCTTGCCGTCCTCGTCGCGGGTCTCGTGGCCGGAGATCTGCGGGCTGACCGGGAACTCCAGCAGCAGTGAGTTGAGCAGGTCGACGGCGAGCGTCTCGTCACCGCCGTCGGCCGCCTCGAAGACCGAGCGCAGCCGCGCCCGTACGGACCTGAAGCGGGTCACGTCCGCGTCGGTCGCCCGCCGGGCCGCCTGGCCGTTGGCGCCGAAGAGCTCGCGGACCGCCTCCACGGAGGTGAGGGAGTCCTTGTTGCGGTCCGGCTCCTCGGTGTTGACCAGACGTACGGCGTAGTCCGAGTAATAGGCCAGTTCCACTTGTAGTCCTTACGGCGTCGGTCTATGGTCGATGCAGCGAACGGTGTAATGGGCTTTTACGGGTCCAGGGTATTACATGGAGGTTCCTGGTGACTGAGACATCGACAGGTACGGACTGGCGGGCCTGGCAGGAGAGCTGGGACCGGCAGCAGGAGTGGTACATGCCCGACCGCGAGGAGCGGTTCCGGGTGATGCTGGACATGGTCGAGGCCCTTGTGGGACCGCGGCCGAGGGTGCTCGATCTCGCATGCGGTACGGGAAGTATTACGGACCGGCTGCTCAAGCGGTTCCCGGAAGCCACCAGCACCGGCGTGGACCTCGACCCGGCGCTGCTCGCCATCGCGCGCGGCTACTTCGACGGCGACGAGCGCGTCACCTTTGTCAGCGCGGACCTCAAGGACCCCGAGTGGGCGCGGCAGTTGCCGTACGACTCGTACGACGCCGTGCTCACCGCCACCGCCCTGCACTGGCTGCACACCGAACCGCTCACCGCGCTCTACGGGCACATCGGCGGGCTCGTCAGGGACGGCGGGGTGTTCATGAACGCGGACCACATGATCGACACCGCGACGCCCCGGATCAACACGGCCGAACGCGCCCACCGGCACGCCGCCATGGACCGGGCCAGGGTCGCCGGCGCACTCGACTGGGCGGACTGGTGGGCGCTGGCCGCCGAGGACCCGGTCCTCGCCGGGCCGACCGCCGAGCGGTACAGGATCTACGGCGAGCACGCGGACGGCGACATGCCCTCCGTCGGCTGGCACACCGAGACCCTGCGCGCGGCCGGATTCGGCGAGGCGCGGAGCGTCTGGGCCTCGCCCTCGGACAGCCTGGTGCTCGCCGTGAAGTAGCGGCGGAACGTGCGATGAGGGGCGGTGCGGGGAGGTTGCCCGTACCGCCTCTTCGTTTTCCGGACCCCGCTGCAACCCGCCGTGCCTCCCGCCGCACTGGAAGGGTGAGACGGTCCGCACCCGCGGACCCGGAGAGGGGCGCCGACGATGCGGATCGATGACGATGCCGCGCTGCACGCCTTCGTCGAAGGCAGACGTACCGCGCTGTTCCGCAGCGCGTACCTGCTCTGCGGCGACCGGCACGAGGCCGATGACCTGGTCCAGGCGACGCTGGTCAAGGTGGTGCTCGGCGGGCGGCGGTACGGACGGCTCGACAACATCGAGGCGTACGCGCGCAAGACGCTGATCAACACCTTCATCGCATCCCGCCGCAGGTTCTGGCGGCGCGAACAGTCCTACGGCGAACTGCCCGACCGTGCCGGCCGGGCGCCGGACACGGACACCGGCCTGGCGGTGCGGGCGGCACTCGCCCGGCTCACGGACAAGCAGCGGGCCGTACTGGTCCTGCGCTACTGGGAGGACCTGAGCGTCGAGGCCACGGCCGGGCTGCTCGGGATGCGGGAGAACACGGTCAAGAGCCACACGGCTCGGGGGTTGGCGGCACTGCGCGCCGAGATGGCGGAGGAACTGGTATGAGCAACGACGTGCACGAGCTGCTGGGGCGGGCCGCGGACGACGCCGGACAGCCGGCCACCACCACCCGGACGGTGTACGCCGGGGCCGCCCGGGTGCGGCTGCGGCGCCGGGTCACCGTCTCGGTCGCGGCGGTCGCCGCGGTCGCGGCCGGAGCCGTGGTCGTGCCGAACCTGGCACCGAAGGGCGACGACCCGCAGGAAACCACCGTGGCGGCCCCGGTCGAGCTCGCGGGGAACAGCGGTCGGGCGAAGGACCTGGCGAAGGTGCTGCCCGAGGACGTCGGCGCCGTGGACCAGGTCTCGCTCTCCGTCGTCCTCGACCCGGACACCTCCAAGCGGGAGATGGAGCACCTGCAGGGACCGCTGGACGGCAGCTTCTCCGTACGCAGGGACGGCGGCGTCGGCTATCTCGTCATCGGCTACATCGACACCGGCAGCCCCGTCGCGGGGGACGACCCGTGCAAGCCCGCCCAGGGGATGCCGGGCATGCCGGACTGCGTGAACGAGAAGCTGCCGGACGGGCGGGTGCTGACGACCTGGAGCGACCCGATGGACCACGAGGGCGGACCGCGGTGGGGCAAGGAACTGGCCGGCCGGCTCACCCTGAAGGGCGGCGGGGTGCTGGCCGTCCGTGACAGCACCGGCTTCAAGGGCGAGCGGGCGCAGGGCCCGCTCCTGAAGACGCCGCCGCTGACCCGCGCCCAGCTGCGGGAGCTGCTGCTCAGCCCGGAGCTGCTGCCCAAGAAGTAGGGGACGGAAGAGGGCGGTACGGAGGTCGCCTCCGTACCGCCCTCTCTCCGCGCCGCTACAGCACCTTCGACAGGAACGACTTCGTCCGGTCGTGCTGCGGGTCGGTCAGCACATCGCGCGGGTGGCCCGACTCGACCACCACACCGTCGTCCATGAAGACCAGCGCGTCGCCGACCTCACGGGCGAAGCCCATCTCGTGGGTCACGACGATCATCGTCATGCCGTCCTCCGCGAGACCGCGCATGACGTCCAGGACATCCCCCACCAGCTCCGGGTCGAGCGCCGACGTCGGCTCGTCGAAGAGCATCAGCTTCGGCTCCATGGCCAGGGCGCGGGCGATGGCCACCCGCTGCTGCTGTCCGCCGGAGAGCTGGGAGGGGTAGTTCCTCGCCTTGTCGCCGAGGCCGACCCGGTCCAGCAGCCGCTCGGCCCGGGCCCTGGCCACGGCCTTGGACTCGCGCCTGACCTGGACGGGGGCCTCCATGACGTTCTCGATCGCCGTCATGTGCGGGAAGAGGTTGAAGCGCTGGAAGACCATGCCGATGTCCCGGCGCTTCAGCGCGACCTCGCTGTCCTTGAGCTCGTAGAGCTTGTCGCCCTTCTGGCGGTAGCCCACCAGGTCGCCGTCGACGTACAGCCGGCCGGCGTTGATCTGCTCCAGGTGGTTGATGCACCGCAGGAACGTCGACTTGCCGGAACCGGACGGGCCGATCAGGCAGAAGACCTCCTGCGGCGCGACCTCCAGGTCGATGCCCTTGAGGATGTGCGCGGCGCCGAAGGACTTGTGGACGCCCTCGGCCTTCACCATGGCGGTCATGCCATGCCTCCCTTCGGGCGGCCGAGGGACAGGAGATTGGCCCTGACCTTCTGGAACGGGGTGGGCGGCAGGGTGCGGCTCGAACCGCGCGCGTAGTACCGCTCCAGGTAGTACTGGCCGATGCTCAGCACCGACGTCATGATCAGGTACCAGGCCGCGGCCAGGAAGTACATCTCGACCGGTGCTCCGGACGCCTGCCCGATGTCCTGGGCGTTCTTGAACAGCTCGTAGAACTGCACGGCCGCCACCAGCGACGTCGTCTTGAGCATGTTGATCACTTCGTTGCCCGTCGGCGGCACGATCACCCGCATCGCCTGCGGGATCACGACTCGGCGCAGGGTCTTGCCGTGGCTCATGCCCAGCGCGTGCGACGCTTCCGTCTGGCCCTCGTCGACCGAGAGCAGACCGGCGCGGCAGATCTCGGCCATGTACGCGGCCTCGTTGAGACCCAGGCCGAGCAGCGCCGTCAGCAGCGGCGTCATGAAGCTCGACCAGTAGTCCTTGTAGATCGGCATGAGGTCGATGTACTCGAAGACCAGGCCCAGGTTGAACCAGACGAACAGCTGGACCAGGACCGGCGTGCCGCGGAAGAACCAGATGTAGAACCAGGCGATCGACGAGGTCACCGGGTTCCTGGACAGCCGCATCACGGCCAGCAGGATGCCGCCGACGATGCCGATGACCATGGACAGGGCGGTCAGCAGCAGGGTCTGGGTGACGCCCTTGAGGATGCGGTGGTCGAAGAAGTAGTCGGGGACCGCACCCCAGTTGATCTTGCCCTGGCTGAAGGCGTAGACGATCGCGGCGAGCGCCCCGATCGCGATGACCGCCGAGACGTACCGGCCGTAGTGCCGGACCGGAATGGCCCTGATCGCCTCGGGGCCGGGCGGTGGGGTGGAGGATATGGGCGGCCGGTCGACCGGGCCCGTCTTCTCGATGTCTGTCACAGGAAGAACCTTTCAGCGCCGGTGCCTGGTCAGGATCCGCCGTTCACCTTGGCCTCGGTGACCGCGCCGGCGTCCACACCCCACTTGGATATGATCTTGTTGTACTCGCCGTTCTTGATGATCGCCTCCAGGGCCGCCTGAACGGCCTTGGTCAGCTGGTCGTTGCCCTTGGCGACGGCGATGCCGTACGGGGCGGCCTCGACCTGCTCGCCGACGATCTGGAAGTCCTTGCCGCCGCCCGAGGTCTTCACCGCGTACGCGGCCACCGGGAAGTCGGAGGAACCGGCGTCGACGCCACCGCTGCGCAGCCGGGTCTGGGCCTCCAGGTCGTTGTCGAAGGTCTCGATGGCGATCTTCTTGCCGCCGGCGCACTTCTTCGACTCGTCCTTGGCGAGGTCGTGCGAGACGGTGCCGCGCTGGACCGCGATCTTCTTGCCGCACAGATCGGCCCAGCTCGTGATCCCCCGGTCGTCGCCCTTCCGGGTGTAGATCGAGACACCGGCGGTGAAGTAGTCGACGAAGTCGACGCCCTCGCCGACCTTCTTCTTCGTCTCGGAGTCGATGCCCTGCTGGCGGTCCTTGGTGTCGGTCATCGAGGACATCGCCAGGTCGTAGCGCTTGGAGCGCAGACCGGTGATCAGCGTGTCGAACGTGCCGTTCTGGAACTGGAGCGTCACGCCGAGCTGCTTGCCGATCGCGGCGGCGATGTCAGGGTCGATGCCGACCGTGTTGCCGGACTTGTCCTTGAACTCGACCGGCGGATAGGCGATGTCCGAACCGACCTTGATGACGCCCTTGTCCTTGATCTCCTTGGGCAGGAGACCGGAGAGCGGGGCCGATGCCGACCTGTTCGTCGGCCCGTTCTTGGTCTGGTCGCCACAGGCGGCCAGCAGCATGGTGCCGGCGACCGCGATGGCGCCGACCGCTGCGATCCTGGATTTCGCGGCCGTGCGACGTGTGGTGCTTGCGGTCATGATCGGGGTTCCTCCGGCAGGTGAGGGTGGTGTTACCAGGCGGTATGGACACACGACTGTGGATCTCGCCCCCCTGTGTGATTAGGGCATCTTGCCATTCGGACTGGCTCGAACTTGCCGCTGCGCATGTCAAAATCGGATAACGGGCGATCCCCGAACCCCGGGGGGCCGGTACACGAGGCCGGACCATCCACGGGGTTTCCCTCTTCACGCCGGAAGATCTGCGGCGCGTCTCGACTGGTGGACGCTTTCGTCGCTTGGCGGACTTGTCCAGATATTCGACTATGAGTCATGTCACCGAGTCGGTATGGACTCGTCCATGACACGGTCCGTCGGGTAAGAAAGACCTTTACACCCCTCATCCGGGGCTCAGGGCGCGTGTGCGGCGCGCCCGCGCGTATGTATTTCCCCCTGCCGGGGCGGGCCAACCGTCGACGCGGGGCACGTACGCGGTGCCCGCCCACCCCTCCTCAACCAGGAGTGGCCACCCTCAAACGATGAAGACTTAAGGGGTCAACACCATGGCAGCGGAGATCGTCAATCCTCGCAGCGACAGCACCACCGACAGCACCACCGATGAGCCGTTCGATCCGGCCTTCGCGCTCCACCGCGGGGGAAAGATGGCCGTGCAGGCCACCGTTCCCATCCGCGACAAGGACGACCTGTCCCTCGCGTACACGCCCGGCGTCGCCAAGGTGTGCAGCGCCATCGCGGAGAATCCCGAGCTGGTCCACGACTACACCTGGAAGTCGCAGGTCGTCGCCGTCGTGACGGACGGCACCGCGGTGCTCGGCCTCGGTGACATCGGACCCGAGGCGTCCCTCCCGGTGATGGAGGGCAAAGCGATCCTCTTCAAGCAGTTCGGCGGCGTCGACGCGGTGCCGATCGCGCTCGCGACCACCGACGCGGACGAGATCGTCGAGACGGTCGTCCGGCTGGCGCCGTCCTTCGGCGGCGTGAACCTGGAGGACATCTCGGCGCCGCGCTGCTTCGAGATCGAGCGCAAGCTCCAGGAGCGGCTCGACATCCCGGTCTTCCACGACGACCAGCACGGCACCGCCGTCGTGACGCTCGCGGCCCTGCGGAACGCCGCGAAGCTGTCCGGCCGCAGCCTCGGCGACCTGCGCGCCGTCATCTCCGGCGCCGGCGCCGCCGGGGTGGCCATCGCGAAGTTCCTGCTGGAGGCGGGGCTCGGCGATGTCGCCGTGGCCGACCGCAAGGGCATCGTGAGCCGCGACCGCGAGGACCTGACCGAGGTCAAGCGCGAGCTGGCCGAGCTCACCAACCGGGCCGGGATCTCCGGTCCGCTGGAGTCCGCGCTGGCGGGCGCCGACGTCTTCATCGGCGTCTCCGGCGGTACGGTCCCCGAGGCGGCCGTCGCCTCGATGGCGCCCGGCGCGTTCGTCTTCGCCATGGCGAACCCGAACCCCGAGGTCCACCCCGACATCGCGCACAAGTACGCGTCCGTCGTGGCGACCGGGCGGTCCGACTACCCGAACCAGATCAACAACGTGCTGGCCTTCCCCGGTATCTTCGCGGGCGCCCTCCAGGTCCGGGCCTCCCGGATCACCGAGGGCATGAAGATCGCCGCGGCGAACGCACTGGCCGACGTCGTGGGCGACGAGCTCGCGGCGGACTACGTGATCCCGTCGCCGTTCGACGAGCGGGTGGCCCCCGCGGTGACGGCCGCGGTGGCGGCGGCCGCGCGGGCGGAAGGCGTGGCCCGGCGCTGAGCCGGTGGGGCGGGGGCGGGGCGGAGTGGGGCACGGATAAGGGGTGCCTGCGGCCGGCTCCGCCCCCTGCCCGTGACGGGGGACTCCGCCCCCGGACCTCCGCTCCTCGATCGCCGACGGGGCCGGCACGCGCGGCGCGCGTCACACCGGCGGCCGGTTACGCCCGGCCCGTGCCCGGCCTATCGTCGGGGCCATGTTCGCCGCCTACGCATCCCGCATCGACCGCGACCAGCCCCTCAACGGCCTCGATCTGGGGGAACGCCCCGCCCCCGAGGCCCGCCCCGGCTGGACCACCGTCAACGTCCGGGCCGCCTCCCTCAACCACCACGACCTCTGGTCCCTGCGCGGCGTCGGCCTCGCCGAGGACAAGCTGCCGATGATCCTCGGCTGCGACGCGGCCGGAATCGACGAGGACGGCAACGAGGTCGTCCTGCACTCCGTCATCGGCCAGACCGGTCACGGCGTCGGCCCGGAGGAACCCCGCTCCATCCTCACCGAGCGCTACCAGGGCACCTTCGCCGAGCAGGTCACCGTCCCCAGCTGGAACGTGCTGCCCAAGCCGAAGGAGCTCACCTTCGAGCAGGCCGCCTGCCTGCCGACCGCCTGGCTCACCGCGTACCGGATGCTCTTCACCAACGCCGGGGTGCGCCCCGGCGACTCGGTCCTCGTCCAGGGCGCGGGCGGCGGTGTCGCCACCGCCGCGATCGTGCTCGGCCGGGCGGCCGGGCTGCGGATCTACGCCACCAGCCGCGACGAGGCCAAGCGCAAGCGGGCCGTCGAACTCGGCGCGATCGAGGCGTTCGAGCCGGGCGCGCGGCTGCCCCGGCGCGTCGACGCGGTCATCGAGACGGTCGGCGCGGCCACCTGGTCCCACTCCGTGAAGTCGCTGCGTCCCGGCGGCACACTCGTCATCTCCGGCGCGACCAGCGGCGACCGGCCCTCGCACGCCGAGCTGACCCGGATCTTCTTCCTGGAGCTGAAGGTGGTCGGCTCGACGATGGGTTCCAAGGACGAGCTGGAGGACCTCCTGGCGTTCTGCGCGACCACCGGCGTGCGGCCCGTCATCGACGAGGTACTGCCGCTGGACCGGGCCCGCGAGGGGTTCGAACGGCTGGCGGCGGGCGACCAGTTCGGAAAGATTGTGCTCACCTGCTCTTGAGGTGTGCGGGGTGAGCTGCTCTGATCTGCGCCATGCGAATGCGGACGCGGATACGGATGGGCAACGCACTCACTTCGATCGTCACTTCGTTCGTGCTCGCGGCGGGGGCCCTCGCCCCCGCCGCCGACGCACACCCCGCACCACCGGAGCAGCGGACCGGCATCCCCCGGCTCACCGACGACCAGGGCCGCACGCTCACCCTGCGCGGATGGAGTTTCGCGGACAAGACGAACAGCGGTGACCAGGCGCTGACCGCCATCACCGAGAAACAGTTCCGCGATCTGCATGCCAAGGGCTTCGACTTCGCCCGGCTCCTCATCTTCTGGGACGACCTGGAGCCGCGCCGGGGCCAGTACAGCACCGCGTACCTGCGCCGGATCGACCGGGTCCTGGGCTGGGCGCGGAAGTACGGCATCCGGGTGGTGCTCGATGCCCACCAGGACGTCTTCGGCCCGGCTTTCGGCAGTCGGGGCATCCCGGCCTGGGCGACCCGTACCGACGGTCTGCCCTTCACCCCGCACCCCGACGACTGGTTCGCCGAGTACTTCGAGCCCGCCGTGCAGCGTGCCTTCACCCATCTCTACGAGGACCCCGATCTCCAGCGCGCCCAGGCGCAGATGTGGAAGGTCGTCGCCGACCGCTACGCGCACCACCCCGCCGTCATCGGCTACGACCTGATCAACGAGCCGATGGGGGAGCTCCAGGAGGGTGAGGACCTGCCGACGGCCGCCCGGCGCATCGAGGCCCGCCGGCTCACCCCGATGTACAACAGGCTGGCCCGCGCCATCCGTTCGGTGGACCGCTCCACCTGGCTCTTCGTCGAACCCACCCCCGCCGTCGGCGAGGGTGTCCCCACCGGGCTGGGTGTGATCAAGGACCACCGGATCGTCTACGCACCGCATTTCTACAACACCGCGATGGAGGCGGGCGCCGACTACGACCCGTCGGCGGGCTGGATCGAGTCGTACGAGGCCGCCGTCACCACCTACCCGGAGCAGCGGCACATTCCGGTCGTCGTCGGCGAGTGGGGCCCGTTGAACAACACGCTTCCCCTGATGGGTCGTTTCTACCAGGATGCGATGGCCTCCCTGAACCGCTACACCTCGGGCTGGGCCGGCTGGGTGTGGTGCTACGGCGGCGGCTACTGCGCCCTCGACGCGAACGGGGACTTCGCCGCCAACAAGGACCGGACCGCCACCCCGTACGCCCCCGCCGTCGCGGGGACCGTCCACTCCGACACGTATGACGACAACGCCCGCGTGTACCGGCTCACTTATACGGCGGGCCGCCGCGGCACCACGGAGATCTCGCTGCCGCCGACGGCAGGGCGGTGGCGGGTCTCGGTGGACGGCCGCGCCGAGGTCCGCAGGCGCGGGGGAGAGGTGAGCGTCCGGGCCCGGAAGGGGACGCGCGTCACGGTGACGGTGACCGGTACGGCGCGCGGCTGAACGGGTCCGGCACGGCACGGTTGTCAATCACGGTTGACAGGCGTGTGATGTCAACGTAGGTTGACATCATGACGGAAGCAACGGATCTCGCCGCGCGTGCCGGTGACCGCGACCCCCGGGTGGGGCTGCGGGCGGTCGCCGCGCTGCGCCGGCTGCTGGAGCAGCTCGAAGCCGTACAGGTCACAAGTGCCCGGGCGCAGGGCTGGTCGTGGCAGGAGATCGCGGCCGAACTGGGTGTCAGTCGGCAGGCCGTGCACAAGAAGTACGGGAGGCATTGATGTTCGAACGATTCACCAGGAGCGCCCGGAACGTGGTGACCGGCGCCGTGACCCACGCCGAACGGACCGATGCCGCATCGGTCACCGAGGAGCACCTCCTCCTCGCGCTGCTGGACCGTCAGGAGGGCCGGGCCGCTTTCGCCGCCGCCTCGCTGGGGCTCGTCGACCGCCGGGCGGACGTCGAGGCCGATCTGGTCACGGCCCGCCGCCGCGGCGGGCTGACCCGGGCCGATACGGACGCGCTGGCCGGCCTCGGTATCGACGTGGCCGAGATCGTCGCCCGCGTCGAGGAGGCCCATGGGGAAGGGGCGCTGGACCGGGTCCGGAGGCGCGGTGCGGGGCGCCGCCCGCTCACCCGCGGCGCGAAGGACGTCCTGGCGAGGTCGCTGCGGATCGCGGTGGGGCGCCAGGACCGTTTCATCGGCGACGAGCACCTCCTCCTGGCGCTCACCGCCTGCCCCGGCGTGGTGGCCGACGTCCTCGCCGCGCACGGCGCGACGTACACGACGGTGAACCGCGCGCTGTACGGGGACGGGGGCGACGGGTACGGAGACGGCGACGCGGGGCGGTTGAGGAAGGCGGGCTGAGGCGCCGCCCTCCCGGTCATCGGGGGCGTGCCCCGGAGCGCGCCCGGGGTCTCCCGGTTCGCGCCCCGGCGCACGGCCCCGGCCCGCCCCGTCACTTCTCCCCGCTGCCGCCCTTGCGCAGCAGCGCCCCGATGCGGGCCGCCGCCGTCGACAGATGGCCGCGGGCCTCCGCCAACTGCTCCTCCGTGACACCCCGGTCCCGGGCCGCGTCGCGGATGTCGTCGCGGAAGCGGTCGAGCAGGCGGTCCAGGTCGCGGGCCGGATCGCCGGTGGAGGCGGTGTCCTTGCCCCAGGCGGGGTCGACGTCGGCGGGCTCGGGCTTGACGTACGGGGGCCGGGCGCCCGCCCTGGCGAAGCCGCTCAGCTGACCGGTGATCTCGGCCAGCCCCTCCCGTACGCCCGTGGGCCAGTCGCCCCGGGCGAAGTGCTCCTGGACCTGGCGGGCGGCGTTCTGCATCTGCTCGCGCGCCCGGTCCTGGGCCTCCTTGGCCTGGCGGCGGGCCTGCTGGGCCTCCTCGCGGGCGCGGCGGGACTCGTCCTTCGCCCGGCGGGCCTGCTCCTTCCACTCCTGCTTGGCCTTGCGCAGCTCCTCCTTCGCGGCGCGCCACGTCTCCTTGTCCCCGAAGTCGCCGAAGTCGCCGAAGGGGAACTCCCGGTCGCCCTTGCGGCCCGGACCGGAACCCGTGTGCCTGGTCTCGTCCGCCGCGGCCCGCATCTCGCTGCGCAGCTTGCCGGCGGCGCCGCGTACGTCGTCCCGTATCTCGGCGGCCAGCTCGGAGACCGACTCCCGGATCTCCAGTTCCAGATCGGCCAGTTCACCGGTGCGGCCGGCCAGTTCGGCGCGGCCCGCGTCGGTGATGGAGTAGACCTTGCGGCCGCCCTCGGTGGCATGGGTGACGAGGCCCTCGGCCTCCAGCTTGGCCAGGCGCGGATAGACCGTGCCCGCCGAGGGGGCGTACAGCCCCTGGAAACGCTCCTCCAGGAGCCGGATGACCTCGTAGCCGTGGCGGGGGGCCTCGTCGAGGAGCTTCAGCAGGTAGAGGCGGAGGCGGCCGTGGGCGAATACGGGGGGCATGTCAGAGCACCTTTCCGGTCGGCTCGGCATCGTACGGACCGTCCTCGGCCGGCGGGCGGCGCAGCAGGGCGATCGATCCCGAGACGGTCGTCGCCCTGAGCTTCCCGGTCCCGGCGCCGAGCGTGCCGGTGATCTTCTTCGCTCCCCACTGGCCGCTGACCCGCAGATCCTCGAAGCCGTTGGAGACGGATCCGCTCGTGGTGTTGGCCTCGACCGTCGCGTCCGCCGGGTGCGGCAGCCTGATGGCGACCTCGCCGGAGACGGTGGTCAGCCGGATGTCCGTGGGCTTCCCGGTCGGGTCCAGGTCGAGCACCATGTTCCCGCTGACCGATTCCGCCTGCACCGAGGCCCCGGCTCCCTCGATGACCGTCAGATCGCCCGAGACGGAATGGAAGCGCAGGGCGCCGGTGACCGACTGGGCCTCCACGCTGCCGGAGACCGTCTCGGCCAGGACCGGCCCCCCGAGCCCGACGAGCGCGGTGTCGCCGGTGACGCCCCGCACGTTCGTACGCCCGCGGATGCCGGACACGACGGCGCCCGCGCCGACCACGCCGACCTCCACCGCCGACCCGGCCGGCACGGCGAGCGAGACGACCGCGCTGCGGTGCCAGCCCTTGCGGTCGAACCACTTGAGGAAGTTCTGCCAGGGCAGGTCCTCGTAGGCGACCGTCAGTGTGCCGTCCTCCAGGGTCACGATCAGCGGCGGTCCCTCGATCCCGGAGACCTCCAGCCGGGCGGCCGGATCCTCGGTGCCGACGACATTGACGACGCCTCCGACGATGCGCACGTTGAGCGAGGTCACGGGGTCGTCGAAGGTCAGCTTCTGGGGCTCGGCGATGGCCCATGTCGACACAGGCATGGATCTGACCTCCCGGGGAGCGTGGATGACGCAACATATCGCGTCTCTTGTTCAACACGATATATCGCGGTCCGGTGAAGTCAAGGCGCGTCATATGATCGCCGGCGGATCAAAGAGCGCCAAATGTGGGCAAATTGCCCTAGCGTGTGGCACATGAACGCGACATCCCCCGCAGGGGCGCTGCTGCTGTGCCGTGCCGAACCGGAGACCGTACGGCCGGTGGCCCATCTGCTGCGCGAGCGGATGCTGCTGGCTCCCGCCGGAGACGGCTGGTCCGTCCTCGTACCCGAAGGAAGGCCCTGGCAGGGCGGTGCCGGTGCCGCGGATGCGGAGCCGGTCGACCGCGTCGTGGCCGGCTGGGTCACCGCGCTCGCGGTCGGCTCGGTCTGGCCCGTGCTCGCCCTGTGGTGGGACGGCGACCGGGCCGGCTGCACGCTCGCGTCCGGATTCCGCCGTCCGGTCGGCTACGTCTGGCTCGCCGACGGCACCCCGGCCGGTGAGGGCGAGGCCATGCGTACGCTCGCCGAGCGCCTCGGCCTCGACCCCGTGCTGGACGTCCAGTCGCTCGAAGAACTGACCCGCCCGGACCCGGACGCCGACGCGCGCATCCGGCTGCGCGGTCTGCTCGCCGTCCTGACCCGGATCGGGCTGGTCCTCCCGCCGGGCCTGGACCCGGACACACCGGGCGACCGGCTGTACGCGGCGGCGGACGACCGGCCCGAAGCGGAACCGCTCGTCTGGACCGGCTGGCGCGAAGTGGTGAAGGCCGAACTCGACGCGGTCGAGAGCAGCCCTCTCGGCCCCTGGATGCGCGGCCCCAGGGCCCGGATTCTCGCGGGCGCCCAGCTCGCGGCCGGACTGCCGCTGGTCCTGTGGGGGCTGCGCCGCCGCGGCGACGGATGGGTGCTGGCCGGGACGCTGCTGCTGGCGCACGGCGCCCTCGGCCTCGCCTACGACCGGCTCAGGGACGCCGAGGGCGGGTGCGGCTGACTACTCGTCCTCGTCCTCGTCGTCGAGCCGGGCCAGCCAGGTCGCGAGGCGCTCTACCGGCACCTCGAAGTCGGGATTGAGATCGACGAACGTACGGAGCTGCTCGGCGAGCCACTCGAAAGTGACCTCTTCCTCGCCTCGCCGCTTCTCCAGCTCCTCGATACCGCGGTCGGTGAAGTACATGCGGCAAGCCTAATGCCTGGTGGCAGCCCCACGGAGGCCGGGAGCGGGGTCCCCGGCCGGGGTTCCCGGCGGCCGCGCGAGCCCGCCGAGAACCGGCCCGCACCGCCCCCGCGTCCTGCCCGATGTGCCTCGCGTCGGGCGCGTACTGCCGTTAGCCTGCGGGTAGTTGGGGAACGGGGGGTTTCATGGGTGACAGTGACGCCCGTATTACGCGCATCGAGATGCCCGACGGCACGGAGGTCTGGGCCCGGATCTCCGGTGCCGAGGAGCTGACGCAGCCCGGCTCGGGCCCGTCGTTCGCCGACATCGGCGCCGGGAACATCGCCGACCGGGTGCAGGCCCGGGTCGAGAGCCTGCAAGGGGTCGTGACCAGCGTCGCGCGTTCGCTCGCCGAGCCGCTGCGGGCCGTGCGGCCCGACGAGGTCAGCGTCGAGTTCGGCATCGAGCTCACCGCGAAGTCCGGCAAGGTCGTCGGACTCCTCGCGGACGGCGAGGCCAAGGGGTCCATCAAGGTCACGCTGACGTGGAACGGCGGCGGACCGCCCCTCGACCCGCAGGTGCCCGCGCAGACGCCGGGACAGCAGCCGGCCGCCCCCTCGGCCCCTCCTCCGTCCTCCCCCTCCGTTCCTCCCGCCGGGGCAGCCACCGGCGCATCGGCGCACGCGAGCGGCACCGGGCCGGACGACGGAAGCGGATCGTGACGCCCCCGCCGGCCGGGGGCGCGTGGCAGGGGCCGAGCGACGCGGAATCCGCGCTGATGAGCCTCGTGAAGGACGCGACGGTGCGCATCCATCGCCCGGAGCCCGGGTATGCCCCTGAAGGATCCGACGGCGACTTCCTGGGGAGCGGCTTCTTCATCGCCCCGAGCTGGGTCCTCACGTGCGCGCACGTCGCGATGGAGGGGAGGGGGCGTCAGGTGGACGTGGTGTACAAGACCGCCCGCGGCGGCGACGCCGTCCGGGTCGGGGGCACGGTCAGGGCGGCCCTGCCCGAGCACCGGCCCGGTACCGGCGGCTGGCCGGCCCCCGACCTCGCCCTCATCCAGCTGCTGCGCCCCGTCGAGCACCCCTGCGTGTACCTCAGCGAACGCTCCACGGGCATGAACCGCGGCGCGTACTACTTCGCGGGCTGGGCGGACGGCGGCGGGGGAACGCTCAAGCGGCTCGGCCGGGAGTGCCGGGTGGTGGGCACCGTCGACGACTGGTCCGACGGCGACGAACAGGTGCTGATCGAGGCGAGCCAGCTGTACGCAGGCATGTCCGGCGGGCCCGTCGTCGACCTGGCCCGGGGCGAGGTCGTCGGCGTACTCAAATCACGCTCCATGGATACGAACGGCGGTACGGCGATCGGCGTGGAGCGGCTGCGCACGCTGCCCGTGCCCGCCGACGCGGCCACGGCCGAGTCCGACGACCCGTACCAGGCCGTGTTCCACGCCCACGACCGCTACCACGCCGACCGGCACAACAACCCCGTCGGCGACGAGGAGACCTGGGCGGACGTCCAGCGGGACCTGGGCTGCGTGGCGGGCCCGGCGCTCACCCCGCAGCAGCGCGTCGACCTGCTGGGGCGGCTCGCCAAGCTCCCCCCGCCGGTCAGCACCCGCAGCCTGCTCGACATCCTCGGCGGCCTGGGGTACGGCTACCGGACCGTCGGCGTCCCGGCCCCCCGCGGCTGGCGCGACGGCCTGGGAGTCCTCTACGACGCGCGCGAGGGCGAAGAGGCGCTGGAGCGGATCCTGCGCTACTGCATGAGCGCCATCGCCGCCGAACGCCCCTATGTGGTGCCGTCCACCAAACTCGCCGAGGACGCCCTGTGGGACTGGGTGAAGGAGACCGCCGAGGACCGGCTCCGGCGGCCGTTCCGCCGTGAGATGGCCCAGCTGCGTTACCAGGGCCGGTACGACCGGGGCGCCGAACATCTGCGAACGCCCGAGCCGGCCGGCGAGCCGGTCCGGCCGCCACGCTCCCCGTCGGTCGTCGTGCTGCACCTGGAGCCCCGCGCCTGGCAGCCGGACCAGTACGACTGGCGGGTCGTCGCCCGCCCGGCCGACGACGACCTGCCGGTGACCGAGAACCACCAGGGGACCAGGGCCGACGAACTGCCGGCCAGGCTCGCACCGTCCCTGGCGAAGGCGTTCCGGATGTGCGACGAACCCGACAGCCCCGCGGTCCTCCAGGTCGTGGTGCCACCGGCGCTGCTCGACCTGGAGGTCGAGAAGTGGGAGCTGCCCGCCGACGGCCGGCCGCTCGGAGTCCAGCGGCCGGTCGTCATCCGCTGCTCGGACGGGCTCCCCGCCCCCTCCGAGGACGGCGCCCGGGAGCGCGAGGCACGCTGGAACCGCGTCCGCACCGGCCCGATGCGGGCCGCGGTCCTCGACTGCGACGACGGTATGCGGGTACCCGTACCGGTGACGGCGGAGCTGCGCGGACAGGCGTACGAGACCGTCCCCGTGCTCTGCCGGTACGGCGGCCGGTCCGACACCCAGGGCGTCGCGGGGTTCGGGCGGGTGCTCGAAGCCGGGTACGGCGTGGTCCTGTGGCGCCGCCCGACGGCCGAACGGGCCGCGGCCTGCACGGAGTTCCACCTCCGCGCTGTCGACACGGTCGACGGGACGGGTGTGGCCGACCGGCTCCCGCAGAAGATCCAGGAGCTGAGAAGAGGGGTGTGCGAGGGCCGCACCGACACGTTCTGGTCGGACGGAATCGCCCTGGTCTACGGCAAACCGCGATCGGAGCCGCCCGACCTGTTCCTGCAGGCCCCGTGATGTGGGTTCCGGGGCGCGGACCGGATGGCTACGGTGAACCACGTTCGACTGCTGCTGCCCCTGGCGGACGAGTGATGACGAGGAACACGTTATGAGTGAACCCAGCGAGTGGCTCATCTACCGAGGGGCCGGCGAACCGCACGAAGGCATCGAGCAGTTGCCCCCGCCACCGCCCTGGCGGGACTTCGCGAGCCGGGGCGCCCGGGCCGGCGACGAGGCGGACGGGGACGGCTCCGCCGACCGCCGTCTCGGCGGCCACCGGCACATCGCCGAACTCCACCGGCCGGGCGCCGAAGAGCTCGAAATGATCAACGCCGCGCTCTATCTGCGGCGCCCGCTGCTGGTCACCGGCACCCCCGGCGCCGGAAAGAGCACGCTGGCCCACTCCGTCGCCCATGAACTGGGGCTCGGCCGGGTCCTGCGCTGGCCGATCGTGAGCCGGACGACGCTGCTGGACGGCCTCTACCACTACGACGCGATCGCCCGGCTCCAGGACGTGCAGATCGCCGCACACGGCGCGGCAGCCGGTACGGGCGGCGCCGGGGCCGCCGACGGCGTGGGCAGCTACATCCGGCTCGGGCCGCTCGGCACCGCGCTGATGCCCTCGGACCGGCCCCGGGTGCTGCTCATCGACGAGCTGGACAAGAGCGACATCGACCTGCCGAACGACCTGCTCAACGTGTTGGAGGAAGGCGAGTTCGGCATCCCCGAACTGGAGCGGATCGCCGACCGGCTGCCCGACGGCGAGGCGGAGGTCCTCGACGACGACGGCAACAAGGTGAAGGTGCGCGGAGGCCGGGTGCAGTGCACGTCCTTCCCGTTCGTGGTGCTCACCAGCAACGGCGAGCGGGACTTCCCGGCACCCCTGATGCGCCGCTGCATCCACCTGGAGCTCGGACGCCCCGACCATCAGCGGCTCGCCACCTTCGTACGCGCCCACCTCGGCGACGAGGCGGCGCGCTCCGGGGACGATCTCATCGCCCACTTCCTGGAGCGTTCGCGCAGCGAACTCCTCGCCACGGACCAGCTGTTGAACGCCATCTACCTCACCGACGCCGCCGCCCCGGCCGGCCGCGACCGCCTCGCCGACCTGCTCATCCAGCGACTCGACCGGCCGAGGTGATGTGCTGATGGCGGGCGCGGGGCCGGAGCGGTCCCCCGATGCGCGTGGCGCCGACGCGGGGCTCTACCCCGCGTTCGTGGCACGGCTGCGCGAGGCCGGGCTCGACCCCGACGTCGAGCAGCTCCGCGACGCGCTCTGGCTGGCCCGCTGGGCCCGCCACCCGGACGCACCGCCGCAGGACGAGGAGGCACGGGCGAGCGCCGCTCCCGTCCGCCTTCCCCCGGAGCGGGCGGACGGGCCGCCCGCCGGCCCCGGGCCCGCCGCCGTGGCACCCGCACCCGGGACGCCGCACGACGAAGCCCCGCCGCGCGCCGACCCCGGGGACGCCGACCGGATCACCCTCTACCCCGTACCGCGCACCGGTGCCCGCCCGGGGGCCGGCCGGGCGGGGCGTGCGACCGCCCTCACCTTCGGGGTGCCCGCCGCCCCGGCCCTCCCCGCCCCCCTCGAACTCCAACGAGCCCTGAGACCCTTGCAGCGCTACCACCCCGCCTCGCCGCCCCTGCGCACCGTCCTCGACGAGACGGCGACCGCCGAACTCAGCGCCCGGGCAGGCGGGTTGATCATGCCGGTGTTCCGGGGCGTGTCCCGGGGGGAGGCGGTCCTGCAGTGCGTCATGGACGCCTCGTCCTCGATGCGGGTGTGGGACCGGATGTTCGGCGAACTCCAGCAGATATTCGCCCAGTTGGGCGCCTTCCGGGATGTCCAGATGCGCTATCTGCACCAGGGCCCGGACGGCGCCGCCGCGGTGAGCCGCAGCCCCGACCCGGCCGCGGCGCCACTGCACTCCGCGGACCGGCTGAGCGATCCGACCGGCCGCCGCGTCACCGTCCTGGTCAGCGACTGCGCCGGTCCGCTCTGGCACAGCGGACGGGCCCACCGGCTGCTGCACCACCTGGCCGCGCAGGCCCCGGCCGCCGTGCTCCAGCCACTGCCGCAGCGGATGTGGAGCCGGACCCGGCTCCCGGTCACCTACGGCGCGCTGTCCCGGGGCGACGGACCCGGCGGGGCCGCCGTACTGAAGGTGGTGGAGCAGCCGGGCACGGGCCCGGCCGTCCACCCGGGGGCCCTCGCCGTGCCCGTACTCCCGCCGGTCGAGGGGGCGTTGGCGGCCTGGGCGAAGCTGCTCTCCGGCACCGGCTCGGGGCAGATCTCCGGCGCCGTCGGCTGGGTGCGGCCCGATCAGCCGGCCGCCGCCGCACAGCGCCCGGGCGGCGGCCTCTCCTCGCTCCAGCTGGTCAGCCGCTTCCGGGCGACCGCCTCGCCGGCCGCCGGACAGCTCGCGGTCTACCTCGCGGCGGCCCCGCTGCACCTGCCGGTGATGCAGCTGGTGCAGCGCACGATGCTGCCCCACTCGGGCCCCTCCGAACTCGCCGAGGTACTGCTGAGCGGGCTGCTGTCACGGAGCAGGGGCGAGGACGGCGGCCGGTACGACGGCCAGTGGTACGAGTTCGTGCCGGGCGTACGGGAGGCGCTGCTCGGCCCGCTGAGCCGCGACGAGGCGCTGCTCGTGCTCAAGCACTGTTCGCAGTACATCGAGCAGCGGTTCGGCAAGGGCGGGCCGAACTTCCCGGCCCTGGCCTTCGCCCAGCTCGGCGAAGGCAGACCCGCGGCGCTGCCCGCCGCCCTCGGCACGGACCCCACGGAGAACGGCGCACCCGACGAGGAGAGCGAAGAGGGTGGCGAGAACGGGGAGGGCGACGCGAGCGGCGGGTCGCGGGTCCCCCACCCCTTCGCGGAGGTCGCGGTCCGCGTACTGGAGCGTTTCATGCCCCTGCCCGAGCAGTTCGTGACGAGGGCCGGACCCGGCGGCCACCGTGGCACCGCCCGGACCCGGAACGCCGCGGTGGAGAGCGCCCGCGCCCTGCTGCGGCAGTTCGAGTCGGACAGCATGGTGCAGTACCTCATCGACGCCGTGCAGCTGCTGCGCGGCGCCACCGAACGCGAGGAGAGGCCGGGCGCCGACCCCGGCCTGTGGGCGGAGTACTCCCGCTGCGTGCTGCGGCTGTGGGAGGTCCAGGGCGACGCCGAACTCCTCCGCGAGGCCGAGTACGCCGCCGAGCAGGCCGCCGCACACCCCACCGCGGTGCGTGAGCGGGCCGTACTGGCCAAGGTGCTGCACGCCGCGGCCGACGACCGGCGGCGGCGCGGCGACCGGCGCGGGGCGCTGGAACTGCTGCGCCGCGCCGACCGCGAGTACACGGCCGCCTGCTCGGCCGCCGGACTGGAGCCCGCCGAGGCCCTGCGGCTGACGCTGGAGCGGGTCCGCGCCCTGGAGGCGCAGTGGCGGCTCGACGGCGACACCGCGCTGCTCCAGGCCGCGTGCGGCATGCTGGAGGCCTTCGCCGACGTCTGGCCCGACCAGGAGAACCGCCCCACCACCCTGCCCCTGGCGCACGGCCGGACCCTGCTGAAACTGGCCGGGGCCACCGCCGACACCGAACAGTCCCGGGTGTACGCGGGCCAGGCGGCACGCTCCCTGCGCACCGCGTTCGAACAGGGCGGCGGCCGGCACACCATGGGCACCGAGGTACGCATCCTGCTGGACCTGGTGGACGCGCTGCTCGGCTCCGGCCAGGAGCCCGACGAGGCCGCGACCCTGATCCAGCAGGCCCTGGCGACCGTACGCGAACAGCGGCTGCGCGCCTCGCTCCAGATCAGGGCGGGCCGGGTCGGTGTCGCGCGGTACGAGCACACCGGTGATCCGGACGAACTCGTGGACGCCGCCGCCTGGTTCGCCCGCGCCGCCCGCGGCGTACCGCGCGACTCGCGGGCCCACGCCGACCTGCTCGCCGAATGGGGCGGCACCCTGCTGCGCCGGGCCCAACTGCCCGACGGGCGGCCGCACATCGGCGCCGCGATCAGGGTGCTGCGGGACTGCCGTACGGAGACGGCGGCGGGGAGCACACGTCAGGCGGAGCGGCTGCTGATGCTGGGCCGGGCGCTGATGCTGCGGCACCGGGCCACCGAGGACCGGGTGGACCTCAGGGAGGCCGAGCACCTCTTCGGCCTCGCCGCCCAGGAGGCGGCCGACCCGCTGACCGGGGCGCGCTGCTGGCTGGAGCTGGGCCGCTCCCACCTCGACGCCTCCCGGGTGCTGCAACGTCCGGCCCGGCTCGACGAGGCGGCCGAGGCGTTCCGGGGCGCCGCCGAGGCGGCCGGTGCGGCGGAGGCGGAGCTGGACGGCCCGCAACAGTCCGCACAAGCCATCGAGTTGAGTGCTACAGCCAACCACTGGCGGGGTATGACGTACGAGAGGGCGGGCCGCCCCCGGGCCGCCCGCGAGGCGTACCGGGCGGCCCACCGGGAATGGCGCAGACTGCCGGACGGCGGCGGCGCGGCGGGCGAGGCGACCGCCGGGCGGCTGGCGGAGCTGGAGCGCTGAGCCGCTGGAGGAGGAGCGCCGGCAAACGGCAGGGTTCATGAGGTCACGGGGAGGAACGATGAACGAGACGGAACACCAGGGCCTACCGGTGGGCGGGCCGTCCGGGGGACCGGGCGCGCTGCCGGATCTTCTGGGGCTCGACCTGGAGTCGCTGCGGACGCTGGACCATCCGGTGCTCACCGAGGTGGTCGCGGATCTGCGCGGGCGGGCCGAGCAGCCGCGGGAGATGCTGTGGGGGTTCACCAACGCCTTCTGAAGCCGCACGATTTCGGTCCGGGGCCCGGTCGAACAGGACATCGTGGTGAGGCACACGTTTGCCCGTACGACAGGCCAGGGATACTCGCCTCGGGGCGGCGACGGGGGCCGTGCCGGAGGATGCGAACGGCGCGGGGGTGCGGGAGTGTCTCGACAGGCGACGCCGAAACCGCGCCAGGGCACCGGAGGCGGACGGCTTCCGTTCTCCTTCGGGCAGTTCATCGTCAAGGTGCACGGCCGCTGCAATCTCGCCTGCCGCTACTGCTACCTCTACGAGGGCCCCGACCGCACCTGGCGCGACCGGCCGGCCGCCGCCGCGCCCGCCGTCCTCGACCGCACCGCGCACCGCATCGCCGAACACGCGGCGGAGCACGGACTGCGGGACCTCGCGCTCGTCCTGCACGGCGGCGAGCCCCTCCTGGCAGGTGCCGGCCGGCTGGCCGCCTTCACCGACCGGGTGCGCGCCCTGACGCCCGACGGCTGCACCGTCCACACCACCGTCCAGACCAACGCCACCCTCCTCACCGAAGGCCGCGTCGCCACCCTCGCCCGGCACGGGATACGCATCGGCGTCAGCCTCGACGGCGGCCGGCCCGCCCACAACAGCCGGCGCACCGACCACGCCGGACGCCCCTCGTGGCCCGCCGCCTCGCGCGGCACCCGGCTCCTCGCCGACCGGCACCCCGAGGCCTACGCGGGCATCCTCACCGTCGTGGACCCGGACACCGACCCCGTCGGGATGTACGAGTCGCTGCTCGAACTGCGCCCCCCGGCCCTGGACCTGCTGCTCCCGCACGGCAACTGGACGACCCCGCCACCGGGCCTGCCGGTCACCGGGCCCGGCCGTCCGACCCCGTACGGCGACTGGCTCACCACCGTCTTCGACCGCTGGTGGGGCTCCGGACGGCGGGAGACCCGGATCCGGCTCTTCGAGGAGTGCATCGCCCTGCTGCTGGGCCTGCCCGGCGCCACCGAGTCCCTCGGGCTCGACCCGGTCGACGCGATCGTGGTCGAGACGGACGGGACGATCGAACAGGTCGACTCCCTCAAGTCCGCCTACGACACGGCCGCCGCCACGGGTCTCGACGTCTTCCGCCACACCTTCGACGACGCCCTGCGCCATCCCGGCGTCGCCGCCCGCCGGGCAGGTGCCGACGCACTCGCCGCGGCCTGCCGGGCCTGCCCGCTGCTGACCGTCTGCGGGGGCGGCCACTACGCACACCGCTACCGCGCGGAGAACGGCTTCGCCAACCCGTCCGTCTACTGCGCGGACCTCGAACGGCTGGTACGCCACATCGCCGCCCGGCTGTCCGACGCAACCGCAGGAGAACGCCGATGATCCCCCCACTCCCGGACCACATGCTGCGCCGGCTGGGCCGCACCGAGGGCGACTCCGAGACCCTCAGCGTCCTCGTGCGCGATCAGGACACCCGCCGGCTCCTGCTGCTGCGGGCCCTGCTCGACGCGGCCGAGGCGGCCCCCACCACCGTCTGCCCGCCCCGGGCGCTCGACCGCCTGCGCCAGGACTGGGCGCTGCTGGAGACGGCCGAGCGCGCCGACCGGACCGCCGTACGCGCCGTCCTGCTCCACCCCCTCGCGGGCCCCTGGGCGCAACGCTGCCTGCGCGGCCTCTCCGCCACCGGCCCGGGGCCCGAACTCGGCGCCGACCTGAACCACTTGAGCGCCCTGGCCGCAGCGGCCGCGATCCGCGCCGGAATCCCGTTCACGGCCCGGCTCACCGCACCCGACGGGCTCCTGTCCCTGCCCACCCTGGGCGCCCTGCGCACACGGGCCGAAGAGATCGACATCACCTTCCACCAGGGCGAGATGACACTGCGTCGGAACGGGCAGGAACCACCCGTCCCGGTGCACGCCCAGCCGGACGGCACGACCGGGTCGGCCGACCCGCGCTGGCTGCCGGTGTTCGCCCTGCCCGCCGTGCAGTCCGGTATCGGCCCGGTGCCCCTGGACGACATCGACCCGTACCGCACCGACGGCAGCGGGCTCCAGCCGCACGGACTGAGCGCCGCCGCCCACATCGACGACCACGAACGCAAGGCGTGGGCCGAGTCCTGGGCCGGAGTGGCACCCCTGCTCGCCGTCGGCGGCGAGCACCGTCTCACCGAGGCGGCGGTCCTGCTGCGCTGCCTGGTACCGCTCGGCCCGCCGCCCGGCTCCGGTCCGATGGGGGAGAGCGCGGCACATTGCAGCGGAACCAGGCGCGAGGCGTTCGGCGCCGTCCTCAGCAGCAAGCCGGCCACCTCCGCCTACTTCGCCTCCACACTCGTCCACGAACTCCAGCACACCAAGCTGTCCGCGCTCAGTGCCCTCGTGCCCCTGCACCACGAGGACCCGGAACCCCGCCACTTCGCACCCTGGCGCTCCGACCCCCGCCCCTTCGACGGCCTCCTCCAGGGCGCCTACTCGCACATCGCGCTCGCCGACTACTGGCAGCGGTTCGCGCTCGCCGCGCGGCGCGTCACCCACCGCGACCTGGCCTGGGCCGAGCACGCCCGCTGCCGTGAACAGGTCGGGGCGGTCCTGCCCGTGCTGGCCGGTTCGGCGGCACTGACCCGCGAAGGCCGGGTGCTGGTCAACGAGATGATCACGCTCTACCACCGTCTGGACGATTGCCCGCCTCCAACGGGGCACCTCGCACGCGCGGAGGCATATGTGGCCACCGCCAAGGTGATATGGCAGCAGAGGAACGGCTCGCACAGGCCGTGAGGGACCCCGGGATTGTCCGCCGGAACGACCATGCTCCGGTGTATGTTGACAAGGCTCGAATCGAGGCAGGGAGACGGTCGAATGCCCGGAACGCGTAGGCAAGTTGGAGCAACCGGGGCGCAAACCGTCACCATCAGTTTCGCCGGATTCAACCGCGCCTGGGCGACATGGATCGGGGACCGCCTGGAGCGGCGCGGGGTGACGGTGGTCCAGCAGCGCTGGGACCCCCCGGTGGAGGTCCCGCTGGAGGACTCACTGCGCGATCTGACCCTCTCCCGGGGGCGCGTCCTGGTGATCCTCAGCGACTGGTACTTCCAGCTGGGCCCGCGCGGTCACGAGGAGTGGAACCGGGCGCTGCGCGAGGTCGTCGCCCCCGACCCCGACCGCTTCGCCGCCGTCTGCGTCACCACATCCGCACTGCCCGGCGCCACCTCGGCCCTCGCCGCGGCCGACCTGACCAATGTCGGCGCCGACGAGGCCGAGCGGCGGCTCCTGGTGCGCCTGGGCCTGCCCACCGACCCGCTGCCCGAGCCCGTCGAGGCCCGGCAGGGGCCCCGGTATCCGGCCGATGTCCCGGAGGTGTGGGGCGGGGTGCCGCGCCGCAACACCCGGTTCACCGGCCGGGAGGCGCTGCTCAGCAAGGCGTACCAGGCCCTCCAGGACGCCGGATCCGGTGCAGGCGTCGTGACCCTGCACGGCATGTCCGGCGTGGGCAAGACCCAGCTGGCGGCGGAGTACGTCTACCGGTTCGGCTCCGAGTACGACGTGGTGTGGTGGGTGCCCGCCGACCGCCGCGCCCTCTACCGCCAGAAGCTCGCCGAACTCGCCCCGGAACTGGGCCTGTCCACGGGCGCCGAGTACGGGGAGCGGCTGCGCGCGGTCCGTGACGCGCTGCGCCGCGGCGAACCGCACTCCCACTGGCTGCTGGTCCTGGACGGGGCGGACGAACCCGAACACATCTGGGACCTGGTGCCGACCGGCCCCGGGCACGTGCTGATCACCTCCCGCAACCCGGAGTGGAGCGAGCACAACAGCAACCTCGTCGAGGTCCCCGTCTACGAACGCGACGAGTCGGTCGCCTTCATCCGCCGCCGCGCACCCCGCCTGACCCCGAACGACGCCGACCAGCTGGCGGAGGCCCTCGAAGACCTCCCGCTCCTCCTCGACCAGACGGCGGGCTGGCTCAACGACTCCGACATGTCGGTCGAGGAGTACATCGAACTCCTCGAAGGCGGCATCGACCAGGACGTCGTCAAGGTCTCCGCCGACTTCCCGCTCGCCTTCCAGACCGCCTGGTCGATACTGCTGAACAAGCTCAGGGAAACCGTCCCGGAATCCGTCGACCTGCTGCGCCTGTGCAGCTTCTTCGCACCCGGCTCCATCCCCGTGCGTCTGCTGAGGGAGATGCCCCCCGGCGAACTGCCGGAACAGCTCTCCGGCCTGATGAACGACCCGCTGCTGTGGAACAAGGCGATCGGCCAGCTCCGCCAGTACTCCGTGGTCCGCCTGGAGTCCCACGAGACGGCCGGCGAGGAGGCCTCGTCCGGCGAGTCGCTCTACATGCACCGCATGGTCCACCAGATCGTCGGCAAGGACATGCCGGAACGCGACCGCCAGGAGTTCATCGGCGTGGTCCGCAGGGCACTCGCCGCCGCGGACCCCGGCCGCCCCGCCGACACCCGGCTGTGGCCCGCCTACGCCGAGATCACCCCGCACCTGAAGTGGGCCGACGTGCTCAACAGCACCGACCCGGCCGTCCACACCCTGGTGCTCAACTGCCTGCGCTACATGTACCTCTCCGGCGAGTACCGGGCCGGCATCAAGCTGGGCCGACGCGCCATGAAGGCCTGGCGGGAACTCCTGGGCGAGAACCACCCCAGAATCTGGGACCTCAGCTACAACTACGCGAACGTGCTGCGGTCCGTCGGTGACTACGCCGGCACGGAAGCCATCGAACGCGCCGCCGTCGACCACCTCCGCGCCGAACGCGGCGCGAAGGACCTGGAACACCTCCGCGCCGCCGGCGGCCTCGCCGCCGACCTGCGGGGCCTGGGCCGGTACGACGAGGCCCTGGAGATGTCGACCTGGATCCTCGCGGGCTACCGCGAGCTCCTGGGGGACCAAGACTCGCGCACGCTCGACGCGCAGAACAACCTGGCTACGTCGCTGCGCTTGCTGGGCCGGTACGAGCAAGCACTCGAACTCAACCGCCGCACCCTGGAAGCCCGTCGTCAGCTTCTGCGGCCGCGCCACGGCTGGACGCTCTACTCCGAGATCAACTACGCCACCGACCTGCGTCTGCTCGGCCGCTACAGCGACGCCCTCTCGCTCCAGGACCAGAGCGTGCGGGTGCACCGGCGTCTCATGGGGGCCGACAACCCGCAGACCCTGCGCGCCGAGCACAATCTCGCGCTCTGCCAGTACCGCTCGGGCGAGCGTGCCAAGGCCGCGACGCTGTTCACCCGGGTCCTCGAACGAAGCGAGCGGGTGCTCGGCGAGATCGACCCGCTGACGATGATGTTCGCGGCCAGCCAGAGCTTCTTCGCCCGCGAGCACGCCGACATCGACCAGGCCAGGGCCATAAGCGAGAAGGTGGTCGACGGCTATGTGGACATGCTCGGCGAGGACCATCCGTACGTGGCGGGAACCCGAGCCAACCACGCCCTGATCCTCCGCAATGTGGGCGAACGCGACCAGGCGCACGCCCTGTTGGAGGGGGCCCTCGCCGACATGACGCGAGCCGTAGGGGAGCACCACCCCTGGACCCTGGGCTGCGCGGTGAACGCCTCGGCGCTGCGCAACCTGGTGGGCGACCCGGAATCCGCGGCCGCGCTGACGGACGCGGTCATCATCAGGGCCACCGAGGTCCTCGGCCGGACCCATCCGCTGACCCTCTCCGCCCGCATCGCACACGCCGCTGACCTGCGCGGCCTCCGGGACCGCGAGCGTGCGGACAAGGTCGAGGGCGAGGCGTTGGGCGACCTGGCCGCGACACTGGGTGCCCAGCACGTCCACACGGTCTCGGCCCGCTCCCGCAACCGCCCGTACTGGGACTTCGAGCCGCAGATGATCTGAGCCGATTCACGGAAAGCTTCTCAACAAGTGAATGACCGTCAGTATCCTTTTCCGACACGTCAGTTGCGAGGCAACGGGGGAGCGGATGGCGGTCATCATCGGGTCCACGACACCGGGGGAGGACGGCCCGATACCGGTCGTCGTGGACGCCGAGACCTTCGCGGCGGACCCGGCACCGACCGGGGAGGGCGAGTCCTTCTACAGCCCCGGGGAGACCAGGGGCGGCGCCGACGCCGCGCGGCGCGTCCTGGCCGGCGCCGGTGACCTGTACGGCGACGGACTCGATCTGGCGCGACGCTGCGCCGCCCAGGCGATGCGCCGGCTCGGGGACCTCGGGGAGGGGATGCGGCCCGACGAGATCGAGCTCCAGGTCGGGATCACCTTCGAGGCCGGCATGGCGGCCGTGGTGAAGGCCGGTGCCGAGGCGCAGATCCAGGTCACCTTCCGCTGGCAGCCCGGCAACGAGGGGCAGGCCACTGCCACGGCGACACCCTCATGAGCGAGCCGCGGTCCGGGGCCGCCACCCCGGCACCCCGGGTGCCGATCCTCCCGTACAGCCGGATCGTCGGGCAGGAGGACCTCAAGCTGGCCCTGGAGCTCAACTTCGTCTCCCCGAGGATCGGCGGGGTGCTGATCACCGGGCAGCGGGGCACCGCCAAATCCACCGTGGTCCGCGCCTTCGCGCTGATGTCCGGCGGTGAACTGCCCGTCACGCTCCCGATCAACGCGACCGACGACCGCGTGGTCGGCGGCTGGGAACTGGACTCGCTGATGCGCGGAGTGGCGAAGCCGCAACCCGGCCTGCTCGAAGAGGCCGACAGGAAAGGGCTGCTGTACATCGACGAGGTCAACCTGCTGGACGACCACCTCGTCAACATCATCCTGGACGTCGTCTCCACCGGTGTGCTGTCCATCCAGCGCGAGGGCATCGACCTGGCCAGGCAGCTGTCGTTCGGACTCGTCGGCACCATGAACCCCGAAGAGGGCAGCCTGCGGGCCCAACTGCTCGACCGCTTCGGCCTGATGGTGGCCGCGTCCGAGCTGGCCCTCGACGAGCGCCGGCGGATGATCACGACCGTGCTCACCTTCGAGGAGGAGCTGGAGGCCGAGGACTCCGCCTGGCTGCGCGCCGCACGGGACGAGGACGACACACTGCGCACCGCGCTTCTGGAGGCGAGGGACCGGCTGAAGGACGTCCGGCTCGACGAGAGCGTGAGCGGGCTCTGTGCCGAGGCGGCGGAGCTGCTGGGCGCGATCGGGCAGCGCGGTGACCTCCTCGTGGCGAAGACCGCCCGTGCGCTGGCCGCACGGGACGGGCACCGGCAGGTCGAACCCGACCACGTCCGCCGGGTGCTGCCACTGGCCCTGCGCCATCGCAGACCGGACTCCGCCCACGGCGCCGCCCTCACCTGGGGGCCGGACGAGGACGACCGCGTCAGCGCCCTCTTCGGCTGAGCCGCCGATGCCCGCATCCCTACCCCGGCCCCTGCCCGTCGCGGACGCCGACGAACTCCCCCGGCGACTGCTCACCGCACTGGTCTGCGCCGCCGTCGAGCCCGGACTGTCCGGGGTGCTGCTGTTCGACCTCCCCGACGCGCACCTCGCCGCCGTCGCCGCCGTCCTCGACCGGCTGCTCGCCGGTCCCACCGGTACGCCCGTCCCCCGCACCGCCCTCACCGCCGCCACCACGGAAGAGGACCTGTGGTCCCGGCCCCGGGTGAGCCGGGGGCCGCACGGCATCGACTTCGCCCTGGACCCCGGACCCCTCACCGAACCCGTGCCCGGTCCGTCCCTCGTCGTCGTCCCCGACCTGGCCAGGCTCAGCGTGCCGGGGAAGCGAGCCGCCGTACAGCTCCTCGGCGCCGATGTCGCCACCGTCGAACAGTCCGGGCTGCGCCGCCGCTGGCGGCCGGCGGCCCGCTGGCTGGCCGTCTGCCGTACGGAGGACGTCCCCCGCGTCTCCCCGCACCTCCTGGACCGCTTTCCGCTCCGCCTCACCGTCCCCGAACTGCGCGTCGAGCCGGGTGACACCCCGCTCGGTCCCCTCCCGGCCGCCTGGACACGGGCCCTGGACCGGGCCCGCTCCACCGCCCCCGGGCCACCGCTCCACCCCGCCGACGACTTCGCCGCCCGGGTCCTGGAACTCCTCGACGACCAGGACGGCACCGGCCAGCGCAGAGCCCTCGCCCTGTCCCGGACCGCCCGCGCCCTGGCCCGCCTCGTTGACGCCGAACGCATCACGGCCGACCACGCCGAAGCGGCCGCCCGACTCATCCGCCTGCGCGGCGCCCGGCGCCCGTCCGCCGAACCCCCACCCGGGCCCGACACCGTCGACACCGCGCGGTCCGGGGCCCGCGTCCTCCCCGAACCCCGGCCCGGCACCGACCGGCCTCCCCCGCCCGGCACGCCCGTCCTGGAACCCGGACCCGCCGAGCCCATCGGGTCGGGACGCGCGGCCGGCCCGTGGCCGGCCACCGACACCCCGTACCCGGAGGACACCGCCGGACCGCCGCCGGAGGACTCGCCCCTGCGCACCCCGGCCCGGCGCACCACCGGCCCCCGGGCCGCACGCGGCCCCGTCGTCGGGGTACGCCCGGCCAGGGACCTGTGGGACCTGGCGCCCGTGCGCACGGCGATGGAAGCGGCCAAGTACCGGGCGGTACGGGACCGGAGCGAGCGGCTGGTGATCCTGCCGGGCGACCTGCGCGGGTACGTCCGGGCACCGGAACCGGTCCGGATGCTCACCCTCGTCCTGGACCACACCTGCCGCGAGGACTGGGACTGGCACGCGGCACTCGACCCGTTCCTGCAATGGGCCTATGTCACCCGCGCCCCGGTGCACGTGGTCGAGGTCGGCGGGCGCGGGGCACCGAACGAGGTACGGGCCGAGTCCTTCACCGCCCTGTCCACCCGCTCCCCGCGGATCGCCGCGGCTCTGGCCCGGCAGCCCGGCCGGGCCACCCCGCTCGCCCACGGACTGCAGCTGGCCGAACAGACCCTGCGCCGGGCCTTCCAGCACCACCGCGCGGGCCTGGTGGAAGCGCTGCTGGTCGTGGTGAGCGACGGGCGCGGCAACGTTCCGCTCGCCGCGAGCCGGCGCGGCGAGGCCTTACGCGGCGCCGTGGGCCGCACCGGCGTCGACGACGCGCTCGCCGCGGCCGGCCGGATCAGCGGCATGGACCGGACCCGGCTGCACAGCCTGGTCGTCGACCCGGGACGGCAGCCGTACCCGGAACTTCCCCATCTGCTGGCCGAGGCCCTCGACGGCAGAGTGGTCCCGGGCAGGCCGGAGCACGAGGCGGCCGACCGTGGGCGGTGAATCCGCAGGGCTGCGCCGCCTGCTGGAGACCTCCGTGGCCACCGGCCGACGGCTGGCCAGGACCCCCGTACCGGCCGGGGTGCGCACCGGACTGCGCGAACGGCTCGGGCTCACGGAGGCCGACGCCGACAGCCGTCCCCCGCCGCACACCGCCCGGATCACGGTCGTCCCGCACCACGAATGCCACGGCGGCACCCAGACGTTCGGCGTCAGTGCTTGGTGCGAAGGCATCCCCCCGCTCCCGTACACCACCGGACCGACCCAGCTGCGCCCCACCGGCATCGGCCTGGGCAACGCCCTGGGCGACGGCCCCGCCCCCTCCCAACTGCTCCGCGACATCCGGCACTGGTCCCACAACCAGCGGCGGCTCGCCGCCTGGATCAACCGGGCCCGCGCGGTGCACGGCGACGCGCTCCAGGTCACCATCCACGACGACACCGGCTACGAGATCCCCTGGGAGGCGTTCTGGCTGCCTGCCGACCCGGCCGAAGGGCTGGCCGAAGGGCTGCTCGGCGCCCTCGTCGCGGTCACCCGGTGGCTCACCATCCGCAGCACCGAACTGGTGCTGCCCGAAGCGTCCGTGTCGGCCACGGGCGATGTGCTCGGCTACTACTTCCACGACGCGCGCCCGGCCCGCCCCTACCACGACGGAGTACGGCACATCCATGACATGCGGGCCGACATGGCGGTCTTCCAGGGGTACGCGCACCGCCCGCACCTGACGATCGACGGATTCCTCGACGAGCTCGACGGATGTCCGGCAGATCCCGTCGGCCTCGTCTACATGGCGGCCCACGGCACCTACGACGACCGGGTCGACGCGCTCACCCTCGCCGAGGTGACCTGGGCCGAGTACGACGACCGCCCGATGACGGTGCTCGACAAGGACCACTCGATGGTCTGTCTCAACGCCTGCCACTCGGCCAGGTTCGTCCGCAACACCGGGCTGGGGGAGACGGACCTGCGGGGTTTCACCGAACTCTTCCTCCGCAAGGGCGCCGGAGGCTGCGTCGTCGCGGCCGGACAGGTCGGCGACAGCGAGGCACGCGAACTCATCGGGCAACTCGTCGGCATCCTGGCGGCCGAACCCTGGCGGCCGGTCGCCGACTCGCTGCGCCTCTTCCGGTCCCGCGCGCTGGACGAGTTCGGCCCCTTGACGAACCTGCCGCGCACCCGGCACGAAGGACGGTTGAACGTGGACGGACAGAGGCCCGTCCTGCGTCTGCTGTACAGCCTCATGTTCCAGTACTACGGGCATCCGCTCAGCACGCTCAGTCTCAGCGGACCACGCCCCGGCACGGCGACGGGCGGGGAAGGGGACGCACGGTGAACGGCGACGATCCGGCCCTGCTCATCGAACCCGTCGTCAGCCGGCCCCGCGAGGCCGAGGCCGGGTGCGCCTACCTCGTCACCGTCGACCTGCGCGGTCCGCTCGGACCGCAGGGCGAGGAGGACCCGGACGCCTGGCCGTACCAGGACGAGGAGCTGACCTTCACCGTCGCGCTGGACGGGGGACGGCACTTCGTCTGCGAGGTCCTCGACGACCCCGCGCTCGTACTGCACCGCTACGGGGGCACGTACGGCCCGGCCCGGTTCGTCGTCACCGCGGGCCGGGTCACCGGGCCCGCCGAGCTGTGGCTGACCCTCACCAACCAGTGGGGGACACCGGTCCGCAAGGCCGTCCTGCCCTGCCGGATCACCCGGCAGGCGGAGGACGCCCCGGACGGCACCGCCGCGGTCCTCGGATACGTCCCCGCCCGGCCACCCGTCGCCGAGGACCCGGAACCGCCCGGGTGGCCGCGGAGCGATCCGGCCGACGCGCTGTGGCTGTCGGGCCCGGCGCCCGAAACGGCCGCGACGGCCTGGCCGGAGGAGGAGCGGACCGAGCACACCGGGGGCGGCGCGGCGGACGCCGATGTCCTCGTGCCCTCCGAGGGGCCCCCGGTCCCGCGCACCACGCCCGGTCCGGTGGACCACGTCACCATCAGTTTCGCCGGTTTCAACCGGGCGTGGGCGGAGTGGATCGGGGACCGTCTGGAGCGGCGCGGGGTGACGGTGGTCCAGCAGCGCTGGGACCCTCCGGTGGAGGTGTCGCTGGAGGAGTCGCTGCGCGATCTGACGCTCTCCCGGGGCCAGGTGCTGGCGGTCCTCAGCGACTGGTACTTCCAGCTGGGCCCGCGCGGTCACGAGGAGTGGAACCGGGCGCTGCGCGAGGTCGTCGCCGCCGAGCCCGACCGGTTCGCCGCCGTCTGCGTCACCATGTCCGCGCTGCCCGGCGCCGCTTCGGCCTTCGGCGCGGCCGACCTGTTCGGCATCGGTGCCGAGGAGGCCGAGCGGCGGCTCCTGGTGCGCCTGGGCCTGCCCACCGACCCGCTGCCCGAGATGGTCGGGGCCAGGCAGCGGCCGCGGTATCCGGCCGATGTCCCCCAGGTGTGGGGCGGGGTGCCGCGCCGCAACACCCGGTTCACCGGCCGCGACGAGCTGCTGGCAGCGACGTACGAGGCACTGCACGAGGCCCGCCCCGGTGCCGGGGTCGTGACCCTGCACGGCATGTCCGGCGTGGGCAAGACGCAGCTGGCGGCGGAGTACGCCTACCGGTTCGGTTCCGAGTACGACGTGGTGTGGTGGGTGTCCGCCGACCGCCGGTCCTTCTACCGGCAGAGGCTCGCCGAACTCGCCCCGGAACTGGGCCTGTCCACGGGCGCCGAGTACGGGGAGCGGCTGCGGGCGGTCCGTGACGCGCTGCGCCGCGGCGAACCGTACGCCCACTGGCTGCTGGTCCTGGACGGGGCGGACGAACCCGAGCACATCTGGGACCTGGTGCCGACCGGCCCCGGGCACGTGCTGATCACCTCCCGCAACCCGGAGTGGAGCGAGCACAACAGCAACCTCGTCGAGGTCCCCGTCTACGAACGCGACGAGTCGGTCGCCTTCATCCGCCGCCGCGCACCCCGCCTGACCCCGAACGACGCCGGCCGGCTGGCGGAGGCCCTCGAAGACCTGCCGCTGCTCCTGGACCAGACGGCGGGCTGGCTCAACGACTCCGACATGTCGGTCGAGGAGTACATCGGACTCCTCGAAGGCGGCATCGGCCAGGACGTCGTCAAGGTCTCCGTCGACTTCCCGCTGACCTTCCGTACGGCCTGGTCGATCCTGCTGAACAAGCTCTGGGAGACTGCGCCGGAATCCGCCGGTCTGCTGCGCCTGTGCAGCTTCTTCGCACCCGATTCCATCCCCCTGCGCCTGCTGCACGAGGTCGCCTGGGACACCGTCGCCGGCCTGGAGGCGCTCACCGACCCCGACCGGCTCGACCAGGCCGTCCAGCAGCTGCTGCGCTACTCGGCCGTCAGGCTGGAGACCACGCTGCCCCCGGGCCGGGGGCCGGCGGACCCGCACCGGTCCCTCCACATGCACCGCATGATTCACCGCATGATGCGGGGCGAACTGACCGCGGCCGACCACACGGCCTGTGCGGACGCGGCCCGTGGCGCGCTGGCCGCCGTCGACAGGGGGCAGCCCTCCGACGTACGGATGTGGACCACGTACGCCGCACTCACCCCGCACCTGAAATGGGCGGAGGTGCTGGAGAGCACCGCGCCCGCGGTGCAGGACCTCGTCCTCGACTGTCTGCGCTACATGTACCTCTCGGGCGAGTACGGCAGCGGTGTGCGGCTCGCCGGTCCGGCCATGACCTCCTGGCGGGCCCTGCTCGGCGGGACCCACCCCCGGATCTGGGACCTCAGCCACCACTACGCCAACCTGCTCCGCGCCCTGGGCGACTACGCGACGAGCGCAGGCGTGGAGCGCGCGGCGGCCGACTATCTCGGGGCCGAACGGGGCGAGCACGACCTGGCGCATCTGCGCGCCGCCGGCGGTCTCGCCGCCGACCTGCGGGGCCTCGGCCGTTACGACGAGGCGCTGCGGCTCTCCGTCTCGATCAGGGACCGCTACCTCGACGTTCTCGGCCCGGAGGACTACCGGACCCTGAACGCGGACAACAACCTCGCGGTGTCGCTGCGGCTCCTCGGCCGGTACGGAGAGGCGCTGGAGCAGGACCGGCACACGCTGCACCTGCGGCGGTCCGTGCTGGGAGGGCAGGCCCCCGCCACCCTGTACTCGGAACTCAACTGCGCCATCGACCTACGGCTGCTCGGAGATCACCGCGAAGCCGAGGAGGCCCTGGGACAGACGGTCCGCAGGCATCTGGCGGCGGTCGGAGCCAATAATCCGCAGACCCTGCGCGCCCAGCACAACCTCGCGCTCTGCCGCTACCTCGCGGGTGATCCGGCCGCCGCCCGGTCCGCCCTCGCCCGGGTGCGGCGGGACTGTCTGCGGCTCCTCGGCGAACACCATCCGCTCCTCCTGCTGATCACGGCGAGCGCGGCCTGCGCGGAGCGGCGGGCGGGGGACCCGGACCGGGCCCTGCTGCTGCACGAGCAGGTGGCGCAGGGATACCGGTCGATGCTGGGCGACGACCACCCGTACACCATCGGTACGGAGGGCAACCTCGGGCTGATGCGCTGGACGCTGGGGGAGCGGGACGCGGCGGGCCAGGAGATCGAGCGGGCCGGTTCCCTGATGGCCGGGGCGGTGGGGGAAGGACATCCCTGGGCCATCGGATGCGCGCTGAACGCGGTGATCGTCCGGACGAGGAGCGGACGGGCCGCCGATGCGTACGAGCCGGGCCGGGCGAACGGCCGGCGGGCGGCGGCGCTGCTGGGAGCGGACCACCCGCTCACCCTGGCCCACCGGCGGGCGGAGGATCCGGAACAGGCGGGGCAGCTGGACTTCTGGGACTTCGAACCCCAGATCGTCTGAACGGGCCGTGCCCGGCCCGAACGCCGAAGGGCCCGCCCCCGCGATCGTCTCGCGGGGACGGGCCCTTCGGTTCTGCGTACTGCTACCGGTCAGGCCTCGAAGACCTCGGCGACCAGCTGGGCCTGCTCGGCCTGGTGGCGCTTGGCCGAGCCGACCGCCGGGGACGAGCTGTGCGGGCGCGAGATGCGGCGCAGGCGCTCACCGTGCGGGACATCGGCGCCGACGGCCAGGTCCAGGTGGTCGATCAGGTTCAGGGCGATGAACGGCCAGGCGCCCTGGTTGGCCGGCTCCTCCTGGGTCCAGAGGTACTTCTCGGCGTTCGGGTACTTGGCGATCTCGGCCTGGAGCTCGGCACCCGGCAGCGGGTACAGGCGCTCCAGACGGATGATCGCGGTGTCCGTGACGCCGCGCTTCGTGCGCTCGGCCTCCAGGTCGTAGTAGACCTTGCCGGCGCAGAAGACGACCTTGCGGACGTCGGCCGGGTTCACCGAGTCGTCGCCGATCACCGGGCGGAAGCCGCCGGTGGTGAACTCCTCCACCTTCGACGCGGCCGCCTTGAGGCGGAGCATCGACTTCGGGGTGAAGACGATCAGCGGCTTGTGGTGCGGGTTGTGCACCTGCCACCGCAGGAGGTGGAAGTAGTTCGACGGCAGGGTCGGCATGGCGACCGTCATGTTGTTCTGCGCGCACAGCGTGAGGAAGCGCTCCGGGCGGGCGGACGAGTGGTCCGGGCCCTGGCCCTCGTAGCCGTGCGGCAGCAGCAGCGTGACGCCGGAGGTCTGGCCCCACTTCTGCTCGGCCGAGGAGATGAACTCGTCGACGACGGTCTGCGCGCCGTTGACGAAGTCACCGAACTGGGCCTCCCAGACGACCAGCGACTCCGGACGGGCCAGCGAGTAGCCGTACTCGAAGCCCATCGCCGCGTACTCGCTGAGCAGCGAGTCGTAGACGTTGTAGCGGGCCTGCTCGTCGGCGAGGTAGAGCAGCGGGGTGTAGTCCTCGCCGGTCACCTGGTCGACGAGGACCGCGTGGCGCTGGCCGAAGGTGCCGCGGCGGGTGTCCTGGCCGGCGAGCCGGACCGGGGTGCCCTCCATCAGCAGCGAACCGATGGCCAGGGTCTCGCCCATGCCCCAGTCGATCGTGCCGTTCTCCACCGAGGCCGCGCGGCGCTGCATCTGCGGCATCAGGCGGGGGTGGACGGTGATCCGGTCGGGGATGTTGACCTGGGACTCGGCGATGACCTTGACGACCTCCGGGGAGATCGCGGTGGTCACGGCGACCGGGAACTCGGGCTGGACCTCGGGGGTGTGCGCCGGGGCGGGCAGCGAGGTGGCCTCGCGGACCTCCGCGAAGACCTTCTCCAGCTGGCCCTGGAAGTCCTGGAGCGCCTGCTCGGCCTCTTCCAGGGTGATGTCGCCGCGACCGATGAGGGACTCGGTGTACAGCTTGCGCACCGAGCGCTTCTTGTCGATCAGGGTGTACATCTGCGGGTTGGTGAACTCCGGGTTGTCGCCCTCGTTGTGACCGCGGCGGCGGTAGCAGATGAGGTCGATCACGACGTCCTTGTTGAACGCCTGGCGGAACTCGAAGGCGAGCCGCGCGACGCGGACCACGGCCTCGGGGTCGTCGCCGTTGACGTGGATGATCGGCGCCTCGATCATGCGCGCCACGTCGGTGGCGTACATCGAGGAGCGCGAGGACTCCGGGGCGGCGGTGAAGCCGACCTGGTTGTTGATCACCACGTGCACGGTGCCGCCGGTGCGGTAGCCGCGCAGCTGCGACATGTTGAGCGTCTCGGCGACGACGCCCTGGCCCGCGAAGGCCGCGTCGCCGTGGAGCGCGACGGGCAGGACGGTGAAGTCCGTGCCGCCCTTGTTGATGATGTCCTGCTTGGCGCGGGCGATGCCCTCCAGGACCGGGTCGACCGCCTCCAGGTGCGAGGGGTTGGCGGCCAGCGAGACCTTGATCTGCTCGCCGTCCAGACCGGTGAAGGTGCCCTCGGCGCCCAGGTGGTACTTGACGTCGCCGGAGCCGTGCATCGACCGGGGGTCGAGGTTGCCCTCGAACTCGCGGAAGATCTGCGCGTACGACTTGCCGACGATGTTGGCGAGGACGTTGAGCCGGCCGCGGTGGGCCATGCCGATGACGACCTCGTCGAGGCGGGCCTCGGCGGCGGAGTCGATGACCGCGTCGAGCAGCGGGATGACGGACTCGCCGCCCTCCAGCGAGAACCGCTTCTGGCCGACGTACTTGGTCTGCAGGAACGTCTCGAACGCCTCGGCGGCGTTCAGCCGGCGCAGGATGCGCAGCTGCTCCTCGCGCTCGGGCTGCTGGGCGCGCGGGCGCTCCACCCGGTCCTGGAGCCACTTGCGCTGCTTCGGGTCCTGGATGTGCATGAACTCGATGCCGGTGGTGCGGCAGTACGACTCGCGCAGCACACCGAGGATGTCGCGGAGCTTCATCATCGACTTGCCGGCGAAACCGCCGACCGCGAAGTCCCGCTCCAGGTCCCACAGGGTGAGGCCGTGCTCGGTGATGTCCAGGTCGGGGTGCTTGCGCTGGCGGTACTCCAGCGGGTCGGTGTCGGCCATGACGTGGCCGCGGACCCGGTAGGAGTGGATCAGCTCGAAGACCCGCGCGGCCTTGGTCACGTCGTTGTCGTGCGAGGCGTCGATGTCCGTGAGCCAGCGGACCGGCTCGTACGGGATGCGCAGCGACTTGAAGATCTCGTCGTAGAACTCGTTCTCGCCGAGCAGGAGCTGGGCGACGATCCGCAGGAACTCGCCGGAGGCGGCGCCCTGGATGACCCGGTGGTCGTACGTCGAGGTCAGCGTCATGACCTTGGAGATGCCCAGCTTGTTCAGGGTGTCCTGCGAGGTGCCCTGGAACTCGGCCGGGTAGTCCATCGCGCCGACGCCCATGATGAGGCCCTGTCCGGGCATCAGGCGGGGCACCGAGTGGACGGTGCCGATGCCGCCGGGGTTGGTCAGCGAGGCGGTGACGCCGGTGAAGTCGTCCATGCCGAGCTTGCCGTTGCGGGCGCGGCGGACGATGTCCTCGTAGGCCTGCCAGAACTCGAAGAAGTTGAGCGTCTCGGCCTTCTTGATGGCCGCGACGACCAGCTGGCGGTCGCCGTTCGGCTTCACCAGGTCGATGGCGAGGCCGAGGTTCACGTGCTCCGGCTTGACCAGGGTCGGCTTGCCGTCCTTCAGCGCGAAGGAGTGGTTCATCGCCGGCATGGCCTTGAGGGCCTGCACCATCGCGTACCCGATGAGGTGCGTGAAGGAGATCTTCCCGCCCCGGGCGCGCTTGAGGTGGTTGTTGATGACGATGCGGTTGTCGAAGAGCAGCTTCACCGGGACCGCGCGGACGGACGTGGCCGTCGGCAGCTCCAGCGAGGCGTTCATGTTCTTCGCGACGGCGGCCGACGGGCCGCGCAGCGTCACGTACTCGGGGCCTTCCGGGGCCTCGGTGGCCGGCGCTGCCGCGGCCTTGGCCGGGGCGGGCGCGGCGGCCTTCGCGGCCGGAGCCGGAGCCGGAGCGGCCGGGGCCGCCGGAGCGGCGGCGGGGGCGGCCTGTGCGGGCGCCGGGGCCGCGGGAGCCGGGGCGGGGGCGGCCGGAGCCGGGGCCTGCGCCGGGGTGGCCTGTGCGGGTGCGGCCGGGGCCGGGGTCACCGCGGCTCCTGTTGCCGGGGCGCCGGGAACGGGCTTGTCCGCCGTGCCGGACGCACCCGGCTTGTAGTCGGCGAAGAAGTCCCACCAGGCGCGATCGACCGAATTGGGATCCTGGAGGTACTGCTGGTAGATCTCGTCGACGAGCCACTCATTGGGCCCGAAAGCCGCGGCCGGGTTCGTACCCGGGACGGCTTGGTCGGTCGAGATGCTCGAGTTACTGGGGGACTGAGACGACACGGCGGCAACCGCCCTCTTCCGCTTCACAAGGTGATGGACAGCGGAAATCAAGGCTACGCCTCCCCAGCCGTTCCACGCAGGCCGGGCCGGTCTTCGTCGCGCAAGTCACATTGGAAGGCGGGTTTCGGTGCAGGAATTGGCGGGAAACATGCACGGTTCCGCTTCACTTTGGGTATGCGGGACCGCGGCTACGGCCCCCTGGGCCGCACCCCCCTGAACGGAACACGTAGAACGCGTCCTTCCGGTTCGAACCCTATGTCAACCTCGCGGTTGCGGTACCCCCGGAAGAGTGACCTGAATGCGGCAGCCGCGAACGGATTCGGCCACGCCGATGCGTCCGCCGTGCAGGTCCACCGCCCAGCGGGCGATCGCCAGGCCGAGGCCTGTACCGCCGTCGCTGCCGGGGCCGTGCGGGGAGGGCACCTCGCCGCGGTTGAAACGCTCGAAGACCCGGTGCCGCTCGGACTCCGGAATGCCGGGCCCCTCGTCCAGGACCTCCAGCGCCAGCGACTCCGGTCCGGGCCCGCGCCGCGCCAGCACGGTGACCCGGCCGTGCGGCGGGCTGTGCTTGACGGCGTTGTCGATCAGATTGGCCACCACCTGGTGCAGGCGTTCGGCGTCCGCGTGCGCGGTCAGCTCCGGCGGCGACACGTCCAGGTGCAGATGGACGTCCTTGCGCGTGTGGTTCCCGGATCCGGACGGGAGCCGGCGGTGCGAGACGGCGAGATTCGCCTCCTTCAGCACGCCCGACAGATAGGGCCACACCTCGAACCGGCGGGCCTTGAGCGTGACCACCCCGTTGTCCAGGCGGGACAGGTCCAGCAGCGTCTCCACCAGCCGGCCGAGCCGCTCGGTCTGCTTCAGCGCGGTACGCATCGTCTCGGGATCGGCCGAGGACACCCCGTCCACGACGTTCTCCAGCACGGCTCTCAGCGCCGCGATGGGTGTTCGCAGCTCATGCGAGACATTGGCGACCAGCTCCTTGCGATGCCGGTCCACGGCCTCCAGATCGTCCGCCATGCGGTTGATCGTCTGGGCCAGGTCGCCGAGCTCGTCGCGCCGGTCGGCGCCGCTCACCCGTCTGGTGTAGTCGCCGTGCGAGATCGAGCGGGCCACCGTGGTCATCTCGTCCAGCGGCGCGGTCAGACCGTGCGCCACGAACTGGGTGATCAGCAGGGTCGCGATCACCGAGAACACCGTGATGAACCGCAGCTCGGTCCTGGTGCGCACGGCCACCATCAGCAGCCCGGTCGTGATGAAGACCGAGACCACGACGAGCGTGCTCATCTTGGCCTTGACCGAGAAAGGACGCAGTCCGGAACCGGGCCGGGTCATGGAGCCGGCGTCTCCAGGGCGTAACCCACACCGTGCACGGTGCGGATCCGCTCCGCGCCGATCTTCCTGCGCAGCGCCTTGATGTGGCTGTCGACCGTACGGGTTCCGGAGGCGTCCGCCCAGTCCCAGACCTCGGCCAGCAGCTGCTCCCGGGAGAGCACCGCACGCGGTGTGTTGGCCAGACAGACCAGCAGGTCGAACTCGGTCGGCGTGAGGTGGACGTCGTCGGCGCGCACCCTGACCCGGCGCTGCGCGTGGTCGATCTCCAGCTCGCCCAGGCGCAGGATCCCGCTGCGCGGCGTGACCGCGGCCAGCGCCGCGCGCTCGACCCGGCGCAGCAGGACGTGGACCCGGGCCGCCAGCTCGCGCATCGAGAACGGCTTGGTCATGTAGTCGTCGGCGCCGACGCCGAGGCCGACCAGCATGTCCGTCTCGTCGTCCCGGGCGGTCAGCATCAGCACCGGCACCGGCCGCTGGGCCTGCACGCGGCGGCAGACCTCCAGGCCGTCGAAGCCGGGAAGCATGATGTCGAGCACCATCAGGTCCGGCTGCCACGCCTCGGCCGCGTCCACCGCGGCCGGACCGTCGAGTGCGGTCTGCACCAGAAAGCCCTCGGCCCGCAGCCGGGCGGAAATGGCATCGACGATCGTGGCGTCGTCCTCGACCACCAGCACCCGGCGCTGCGCGCCAGGGGTGGCCGCGACGCCGGTCTGGGTGGTGTGTGTCTGTTCCATCGCCCCGCCCCTGCCCGTTCTCACGGGGGCCATTCCCCCGGACGCACGGTCTTCGCTTGTGGATTTCGTGGGTGATCCCGTTACCGGTCAGCAGCGTAAAGGCAGCGGACTGCTCTCGGCTACGCAGGGTGTAACGGCTCGGGCGCGAGGAAGTGGCGGAGTGTCGGGCTTGTGACACTTGGCCCCCGGGCGTCCGGGGGCGGTGATACCCGGTGGGGGAATCTCAGTCTGTCCGAAGTGCGAGATGCACCACGTCGGGCACACCTCGGGCAACGTTGACCTCTTCGGTTCTTACCCCATCGAATCCGGCATTCCGCAGGGCCTGTTCGAAGTCGGCGGACGGTTGTGCGGACCACACTGCGAGAACGCCGCTCGGCGTCAGCCGCTCCCGGCAGTCCGCGAGACCGGCGGGGGAGTAGAGGCTCGTGTTGTCCTCGGTGACGGTCCAGTCCGGCCCGTTGTCGATGTCCAGACACAGAGCGTCGTAACGGTCCGTAGTCGTGCTCAGGTACTCGACCAGATCCGTCGTCAGGATCCCGGTACGCGGATCGGCGAGCGCCGCACCGGAGATCGAGGCCAGCGGCCCCTCCAGGTGCCAGTCCACGATCGCCTGCTCCCGCTCGGCCACGACGATCCGCCCCCACCGCGGCTCGGCGGCGGCCCGGGCGAGCGAGAAACCGACGCCCAGACCCCCGATGAGCACCGACGGGGCGGACCGGCCGGCGGGCAGGGCGGCCAGCGCCGCGTCGATCAGCAGCCGCTCGGAGCGCCCGTCCGAGGTGTCCATCAGGAAGCACCCGTTGGCGATGATCTCGAAGTCGTCACCCCGCTCCCGCAGAACGACCTCGCCGTACGGGCCTTCGCGGCGGTCGAGCGTGACGGGGGTGAGGGCATCGGAGCGGTGGAAGTCGGGCATGGTGCGGGTCTCCGGTGGACGGCGGACAGGGTCCCCGCCATCCTGTCCGGTCGGTGCCGCCGGAGGCCAGCGGATTGCCGGATCCGTCCGCTGCCGGGCTACCCGCGCTCCGGGCGCGCGCCGCGCACCGCGAGGAGCACCGCCCCGGCCGCGTACGCCGTCACGGCCACCACCCACGCAGCCTCCTGCGGCCCCGGCTGCATCGGCCAGGCCCACACCGCCGCCGCGCCGCCCGGGGTGCGGGGCGCCGCCAGGTAGACGGCGCCGCCGTACACCGTCATCGGCAGCCAGCTCAGCCGGGCACCGAGCAGCGCGACGGAGGCCGCGGCCACCCCTGTCGCGCCGAGCACGTTGCGCAGCATGGCCGGTGCGCCGAACGCCTCCGGGTGCCCCGGGACCGCCAGCGCGAGCGCCCCGGCCGCCGCCGCGGTCAGCGCCAGCAGATGCAGCAGCCGGCGCGGCCACCAGCGGCCCACGGCGGTCCGGTCCAGCTCGTCGGAGTGCGCGTGCAGGCCGGTGCCGATCGCGCCGGAGGCGAGCAGCGGGGCCAGCACGACGACCGGGACGCGGGCGGTGTGGTCGAAGTACGGCTGGTCCTGCAGCCAGCGGGCGGCCCATGCGGCGACGAGCGTGATGCAGGCCAGGGTGGCGGCGGTGAGGGGGAGGGCACGGGAACGGATGTAGAGGAGGGGGAGAGCCGCGTGGGCCGGGTGCGTGCTCACAGGGCCGGTACCTCCGCGGGCGCGCAGCTCTTCCGGGTGGCCAGGTAGCGGCCGAGCCAGGCCCTGCGCTCGGCGTCCGGCATGGCCTCCAGACGGGCGACGAGGGGGCGGGCTTCCGGGGCCCAGGTGGAGTTCCCGCCGGCCAGCCAGGTGCGTACGGCGTCGTCCGTGAGATTCGCCCGCTTCGCCCCCTCGCGCTTGCTCCAGTGCGGCACGTTCGAACAGTCGCGCGACGTCAGGCCCAGCGCGGTTTCCGAGGCGTACGCCCGGGGATCGGTCAGCTCGTTCCGTGTGACGCTCCAGCCGCGCGAGACATGGGCCAGGGCGGCTTCGTCGTCCTTCGGGTCGAACTCGGAGCCCACGTACGCGACCGGTGCGCCCGGGACTCCCTCCAGGCGCGAGAACATGCCGGCCAGGGCGGCGGACACGCTGGGCAGCACCGGGGCGTAGGGCGCCGTCACGCAGAGCCGCGGTGTGCCGGGTGCCGGTGCCGAGCAGACCCTGCGTCGCGCGGTCGGGTCGTCCGGCAGCAGGTTCTCGCCCGTCGGCACGATCACCGCCCCCGCCGCGACCGCCAGCGCGAGCGGTACGACGGCCAGCAGACGCCGCCGGGCCGCGTACGCGAGCAGCACGGTGGCGGCGATGCCGCCCGTCCAGGCCAGCAGGACCGGTGCGAACCACCAGACCGGGACCTGCCCGTTCAGCGCGTACTGCTCGGCGGGACTCAGGAACCGGGCGCGCGATTCCACATAACCCGGGGCCCCCAGGAGTACGTAGAGAACGGCTGCGAGCACCGGGGCGGTCAGCCGCCACCGCACCAGCCGCCCGACCACGAAGCCGATGGAGCCGAGGGACAGCAGGAGACCGAGATCCGTGACGGCGATCGAGAGGGACGGCCCGCCCGCCCCGGCGTACGGAGCCGTCGCCGCGAACGCCACGGCCAGCGCGAGCAGATACCCGGCCGCCGCCCACAGCACGATCGGCGTCGCGGCCACCATCACCTGCGCCGCCCGGCTGCGCGGGACCGAGAGCAGCAGCTCGGCGGTGCGCCGGCGGTGCTCCCGGCCGCCCTGCCAGCAGGCGGCCGCGGCGACGAGCGGGCCGCCGAGCAGCGCCGCCGCCGCGTGCAGTTGGGTCTGCGTCTCGCCCCAGCTTCCCTGCCACTGGGCCGCCTTGCTCCAGAGCGGGACGAGGAGGGTGAGGGCGACGGCGAGGCCCGTCCAGGGGGCGATCCCGCGCCGGAGTTCGGTCCGCGGGGCGGTGCGCAGGGCCGCGCGGGCCGGGCGCTTGCGGGGCGGGGTCTTCCCGGGTGAGGTCCTCGGGGGCGAGGTCCTTCCGGGCATGGCGGAGGTCGTCATCGGTTCGCCACCGCCGCCCGGTGCGCCCGCAGCGCGCAGGTGTAACCGCGCTCGATCGGATTGCCGTCCGGCGGCTCCGCCCCGCCGTCCCCGGTGCCGCCGAGTTCGGTCAGCTCCCGCGTCGTGCCCCGGTACGCGATCCGGCCCGCCTCGATCAGCGTGACATCGGCGCAGGCCGCGGCGACGTCCTCGACCAGGTGGGTCGAGACGATCACGGTGGTGGTGCGGCCCAGCTCCCGTATCAGCGCCCGGAACTCGACCCGCTGTTCCGGGTCCAGGCCGGCGGTCGGCTCGTCGAGCAGCAGCAGGTCCGGATCGTTGACGATCGCCTGGGCGATGCCGACACGCCGCACCATGCCGCCCGACAGGGTCTTCACCCGGGCGTCGATCCGGTCCGCCAGGCCCACCCGGTCCACCGCGCGTTCCACGGCCGCCGGGACCGCCGACGCGTCCATCTCCTTGAGCCAGGCCACGTAGGAGACGAACTCGCGGACCGTGAAGCCCGGGTAGTAACCGAACTCCTGCGGCAGATAGCCGAGCCTGCGCCGGACCGCCGCCCGGCCGCGGTGGTCCGACCCGGCGCCGACTTCCTCGCCGAGCAGCTCCACCCGGCCGCCGGACGGCGCCGCGACGGTGGCGAGCACCCGGATCAGCGAGGTCTTGCCCGCGCCGTTCGGTCCGAGCAGCCCGTGCACGCCGGGCGCGAGGTCGAGATCGACGGCGTCCAGCGCGGTCGTCCTGCGGTGCCGGAAGGTCAGCGCCCTGACCTCGACCGTGTTCATGGCCTCGGTGCCGCTCATGCTGTCACGCTCACAACTTCTCCAGGTGGTCGAATGATCTACGGCGTACGGCGAGCAGCGCGGCGCACATCAGCGCGCCCGCCGCCCAGCCGGCCTGTGCGGCGGGCCCGGCGAAGTACCGTGCGGCCTCGGCCGCCGCCCCCGCGGTCGCCGGGCGGGACATGGCGAAGACGGGCAGGACGACCGCGGCCGCCCAGGTCACGGCGATGGACGTGGCCCCGGTGCGGCAGCCGACGTACGAACCGAGGGCGAGCGCCGCCAGCGTCATCGCGAGCCCCGGCAGCAGCCAGGCCGCCGCACCGGGCCACCCGGCGGACGGGGGCAGCGCCGCCCCGGCGAGGGTGAGCGCCGGGATGCTCACGGCGAGCACCGCGGCGGTTCTGGTCAGCAGCAGCCGCAGCCCGCCGGACGGGGTGGCAGCGGTGATCTCGTGCATCGGGTCCGCGTGCCGGCCGTAGGAGAGGGCGACCCCGGCCAGCGGCAGCACCGGCGCGACGACGAGGAGCAGCGGGCGGACGGCATCGCCGGCCCCGGCCCCGTACGCCAGCGCGAGGGCCCCGACGGCCACCAGCACCAGAGCCGCCAGCCACGGAGCGCGCAGCGCGGGCCCGGCGGCCCACAGCAACCGCCCGGCGCGGGTCGCGGCCCCGGGGGAGCGGCGCCGGGCGCTGCGGGCGGGCCCCCTCGCGGGCGCCCCCTCGGCCGTCACCGCGGCCAGCACCCCCGCGCGTACCGTGTCCAGCGCCGCACCCGCCTGCGGCCGGGCCCGCACCGCCGCCGAGATCCGCGCCGCGCACCCCCCGCACGCCTCCACGTGCTTCTCCACGGACCACGCGTCGGTCTCCGCCATCGAACCGGCGGCGTACCGCCCGGCCAGCTCCGCGCTCACATGCCACCGGGGCATGCCGTCGCCTCCCCTCCTGGTCACGCCGTTCCTCCCAGCGGTCCGGGCTCCGGAACCGACAGCTCCAGCGCGGCGCGCAGCTCGCGCCTGGCCCGCATCGCCCGGGTCTTGACCGTGCCCTCGGGTATGCCGAGGAGCCGCGCCGTCTCGCGGGTCGTCAGCCCGTCGATGACCGTGGCGCGCAGGACCTCCCGCAGCTCGGGCGAGATCCGGTCGAGCGCGGCGCCCACATCCCCGTACTCCAGCCCGGCGAGCACCCGTTCCTCGGCGGACGGCACGGTGGCGGCCCACTCGTTGGTCCCGGTCCGCTCGGCCCGGGCGGCGAGACGGGTACGGGCGTCGGCCCGCTGCGCGTCCACCAGCCGGCGCGAGGCGATCACCCACAGCCAGCCGCCGACCCGGAAGCCGCGGTGCGAACCGGCGGAGCGCCAGACCGTGACAAAGGTGTCCTGAAGCACCTCCCGTACCGTCTCGGCATCCGCGCACCGCCTGCCCAGCCGGGCCAGCAGCCAGCCGGCATGCCGGTCGTAGAGCGTCGCCAGGGCCTCCGTGTCTCCCTGTGCGACGGCACGCAGCAGGGCGTGGTCGTCGTCCGGGTCCTCCCCCGAGGGGCGCAACAGCTTCACACCCCTCTATCGGGCCACGGATCCGAGCCGGTTCACGGACGGCGTGTGTGGCTCACGCCACAGGCGGTCTGAGGGAGGATCACCGAGGGTGAAACGTTGCCTCGGGGGGCTTGTCATGGAAAGGGACCTTGCGAGGTGCATCAGCGTACGGACAGGGCGGTCCACGAAGAACCCCGCGAGGCTCCGCTGCTCGACGTCGTCCCGTGCCAGAACCGCGCGGCCGCCGTCCCGTGCCGGGACCGTACGGGCGGCCCCGCGGCCCCGCCGAATCCGGTCCACAGGTCCTACCGGTGGCCGCGGCTGCTCCCGACACCCACCGGAACCCCTTTCACCTTCGGCTACCTGCTGGTGCTGGTCGCCACGTCCCTCTTCATGGAGTACGCCGATCCCGGCACCGTCGCCGCCGTGCTGCGCGAATCGAGCACGGACGTCGCACACCTCGGCGAGACCCCGCTGCTCGTCCTGGTCGCCAGCGCCCTGTGGGTCGTCGGCGGGCTCACCTCCCCGTACGTCGTCGCCTTCGCCCTCGTACTGACCGCGCTGGAACGCCGCATCGGGGGGTGGCGGACCGCCGGGGTGTTCGTGCTCGGCCATGTCGTGGCCACGCTCGCCACGGAGATCCCGGTCGGGCTCTCCGTGGTCGCCGGGCATCTGCCGGAGTCGTCCCTGCACCGCCTCGACTACGGCATCAGCTTCGGGCTGATGGCGAGCGTGGGCGCGCTGAGCGGGCTGTTCACCCCGCTGCTGCGGGTGCTGGTGCTCGGCGGGGTGGGCGTGATGCTGGCACGGGACCTGGTCGAACTGAGCAACCCGCTCACCAACTGGGGCCATCCGCTGGCGCTGCTGCTCGGAGTGGCCTGCTGGCCGCTGCTGCGCCGGGCCGGTGCGGCCAAGGGAGCGGTCAGGGGCGTGGCGCCTTCGCGCCGTGCACCGTGAGGTACTCGGCCGCCGGCCAGGGTGCCAGGTCGTCGATGAGCATCGCGACGACGGCCGGGTCGGCGCAGGGGGCGCGGCCGGCGCGTGCGGCCGGCCGCAGCTGCTCGGTCCGCTCCGGGTGGTCGGGGTAGTAGCGGGCGAACACCTCGGCGGACTCGGCGAGGTCGCTGGTCCAGCCGCGCCGGCGCGGCATGACCAGGGTGAAGCCGGACCGTACGAGCCGTCGCGCCACGCCGCGTACCAGGCGTCGGCGTCAGGCCTCCGTGGTGGCTCCGGCGGCCCTTCGCCGCCATCGCCGTTTCACGAGAGCGATCGGATGATCGCTCAGAGCGAACACTCCCCGGGGAACAATGAGCGGCTCAGGAGCATTGAGTCTGCATAGCTCAACTTGACTGCCGAAGGGGAGATCATGGCTACCGATTCCGATGCGGTCACTCCGCTCGCCCTGCCCGTGCTGCCGCTCGACGACGAGGTCGTGCTGCCCGGGATGGTGGTGCCTCTGGACCTGTCCGACACCGATGTACGTGCCGCCGTCGAGGCCGCACAGGCCGCGGCCCGGGACGGCGGCGGCAAACCCGAGGTGCTGCTGGTGCCGCGGATCGACGGGACGTACACCGGGACCGGTGTCATCGGCACCGTCGAGCAGGTCGGACGGCTTTCGGACGGGGATCCGGGCGCGCTGATCCGCGGCCGGGGCCGGGTGCGGATCGGGGCCGGGACCAGCGGGCCGGGCGGGGCGCTCTGGGTGGAGGGGACCCGGATCGACGCGGTCGTCCCCGACCCGCTTCCCGGAGCCGCCGCCGAGCTGGTCAAGGAGTACAAGGCGCTCGCCACCAGCTGGCTGAAGAAGCGCGGCGCCTGGCAGGTCGTGGACCGGGTCCAGCAGATCGAGGACATCTCCGCGCTCGCCGACAATTCCGGTTACTCGCCCTTCCTCACCACCGCCCAGAAGGTGCGGCTCCTGGAGACCGCGGACCCGGTCGCCCGGCTGAAGCTCGCCATCCAGTGGCTCGGCGAACACCTCGCCGAGCAGGACGTCGCCGAATCCATCGCCAAGGACGTCCAGGAGGGCGTCGACAAGCAGCAGCGCGAGTTCCTGCTGCGGCGCCAGCTCGAAGCCGTGCGCAAGGAGCTCTCCGAGCTCAACGGTGATCCGGAGGACGAGTCCGACGACTACCGGGCCCGCGTCGAGGCCGCCGACCTTCCCGAGCACGTCCGCGAGGCCGCGCTCAAGGAGGTCGACAAGCTGGAGCGCTCCTCCGACCAGAGCCCCGAGGGCTCCTGGATCCGGACCTGGCTCGACACCGTCCTCGAACTGCCGTGGACCGAGCGGACCGAGGACGCCTACGACATCCGGGGCGCCCAGGAGATCCTCGATGCCGAGCACGCGGGGCTCCAGGACGTGAAGGAGCGCATCACCGAGTACCTCGCCGTCCGCAAGCGGCGCTGCGACCGCGGCCTGGGGGTCGTCGGCGGGCGGCGCGGCGGTGCCGTGCTGGCGCTGGTGGGGCCTCCGGGCGTGGGAAAGACCTCGCTCGGCGAGTCCGTCGCACACGCCATGGGCCGCAAGTTCGTCCGCGTCGCGCTCGGCGGTGTGCGGGACGAGGCGGAGATCCGGGGCCACCGGCGTACGTACGTGGGCGCCCTCCCCGGACGGATCGTGCGGGCCATCAAGGAGGCCGGCTCGATGAACCCGGTCGTCCTGCTCGACGAGATCGACAAGGTCGGCTCCGACTTCCGGGGCGACCCGGCCGCCGCCCTGCTCGAAGTCCTCGACCCGGCGCAGAACCACACCTTCCGCGACCACTACCTGGAGGTCGAACTCGACCTCAGCGATGTCGTCTTCCTGGCCACGGCCAATGTGCTCGAAGCGATCCCGGAGGCCCTGCTCGACCGCATGGAGCTGGTCCGGCTGGACGGCTACACCGAGGACGAGAAGGTCGTCATCGCCCGGGACCACCTGCTCCCGCGCCAGCTGGAGCGGGCCGGTCTGGAGAAGGACGAGGTGACGCTCGACGAGTCCGCGCTGCGCAAGCTGGCCGGCGAGTACACCCGTGAAGCGGGCGTACGCAATCTGGAGCGGGCCGTCGCCCGGCTGCTCCGCAAGGTCGCGGCCCAGCACGAACTGGGCGACCGGGAGCTTCCGTTCACGGTCACCGAAGCGGATCTGCGCGCTCTGATCGGGCGTCCGCACCACGTTCCCGAGTCCGCCCAGGACCCGGCCGAGCGCCGTACGTCGGTGCCCGGTGTGGCCACCGGACTCGCGGTGACCGGCGCGGGCGGCGACGTGCTGTTCGTGGAGGCGTCACTGGCCGACCCGGAGACCGGGGCGTCCGGACTGACCCTCACCGGTCAGCTCGGCGACGTCATGAAGGAGTCCGCGCAGATCGCGCTGAGCTTCCTGCGGTCGCACGGTGCGGAGCTGGAGCTGCCGGTCGCGGACCTGAAGGACCGCGGCGTGCACATCCACTTCCCGGCGGGCGCGGTCCCGAAGGACGGCCCGAGCGCCGGCATCACCATGACGACGGCGCTGGCGTCGCTGCTCTCCGGACGGCTGGTCCGTACGGACGTGGCGATGACCGGTGAGGTCTCGCTGACCGGACGGGTGCTGCCGATCGGCGGCCTGAAGCAGAAGCTGCTGGCCGCGCACCGGGCCGGGATCACCACCGTGGTGATCCCGAAGCGGAACGAGGCCGACCTCGACGACGTCCCCGCCGAGGTCCTGGACACGCTGGAGGTCCACCCGGTGACCGATGTCCGCCAGGTCCTGGAGATCGCCCTGGCCCCGGCCGCCGCGGCAAGGCCCGAGGAGAGGATCCCGGCGGCCGCCTAGGGGTTTCCGTTCGGATCACGCCGCCCCCCGAGGCCGGCATGGTCCGAACGGGACGCCCCGGGCCGGGTCCGTGAAGTCCCGCCCGCCCGGCAACGGGTGGGCGGGACCTTCCGTGTCCGCGTGTTCCGTGCCCGGCTCAGGGGCGGTAGATGGTCCCCGGGACCGGCTCGGCGGGCGCCATCAGCTGCGGGACGGTGACGAAGGTGTAGCCCTGCTTCTTCAGCTCGTCGATGATGCCCGGCACCGCGGGCACCGTGCCCTTGTAGATGTCGTGCAGCAGGATGACGCCGTCCTTGCTCGCCTGGTCCAGGATGCGCTTCTTGATCAGCGCCGAGTCGGTCGTGGAGTAGTCCTTCGCGGTGGCGCTCCACAGGATCTGGGAGAGCCCCAGGTCGCGGCTGATGTCCGAGACGGTGTCGTCGGTGCGGCCCTGCGGCGGGCGCATGAGGCGCGGCTTCTTGCCGGTTATCTCCGCTATCGCGTCCTGCGTCTTCTTCAGCTCGGCGCGTATGTCGGCCGGCTTGCGGTCCGTCAGGACCTGGTGCGTCCAGGTGTGGTTGGCCACCTCGTGCCCCTCGGCGGCGATCCTGCGCACGGTGTCGGGGTGCTTCTTGACGTGGTTCTTGCCCAGCAGGAAGAAGGTCGCGTGCACCTTCTTCTCCTTGAGGATGTCCAGCAGGTGCGGGGTGTCCTCGCCCGGTCCCGCGTCGAAGGTCAGCGCTATGCACTTCGCCTTGCGGCAGTCCACCGGACCGAAGGAGCCCTTGGCGTCGGAGCCCGCGTCACCGCGCGCCGAGGCGGGCGCGGTGGTCTGCATGGAGCAGCCGCTCAGCGTCAGGGTGAGCGCCGTCACAAGGGCGGCGGCCAACCCCGTACCGATCGACTTCGTCTTCATGGACAAGGCGGGTCACTCCTCCGTAGCTGTACAGGGCGCACGATGTGCGGCAGAGAAGGACTATACATAGGGCGTATACACCTGATGTATAGGGGGTCCGCTGTCGGTCCGGAGAGTGAAGAACCCCTGGTCGGAGGCGTGGAACGAGCAGAGCCCCGGGGATCTTCCGATCACCGGGGCTCTGCTGCGCGGAGCGGTGGGGCCGCGAGGGCGCGGTGGGCCGGCTCAGCCGTTGGCGAGGGCCTGCACGCGGTCGAGGGCGCCGTTGAAGCGGTCGTGGTCGCCGACCGTGGGGCCGGACGAGGTGTACTGCCATATCGTGTAGAAGCCCCAGCCGGCCGGGAGCTCGCCGACCGTGGAGGCGTAACGCGCCACCCACAGCGGGTTGGTGGCGCCGAAGCTCGCGTTGTTGCCGGTGCAGGTCTGCCACCAGCTGGTAGCGGTGTAGATGACCGCGTCGCGTCCGGTGCGCGCCTTGTACGTGTTCACGAAGTCGCGGATCCAGGAGACCATGCCGGCCTGGCTCAGGCCGTAGCACTGGTCGCCGTACGGGTTCCACTCGATGTCGAGCACGCCGGGCAGCGTCTTGCCGTCCCGCGACCAGCCTCCCCCGTTGTCCACGAAGTAGTTGGCCTGGGTGGCGCCGCTCGTGGTGTTCGGGGTGGCGAAGTGGTACGAGCCCCGGATCATGCCCACGTTGTACGAGCCGTTGTACTGCTGCGCGAAGTACTCGTTCTTGTAGTACGTGCCCTCGGTGGCCTTGGTGTAGGCCCACTTCACACCGCTGTTCCAGAGCGTCGACCAGGCGACGTTGCCCTGGTGGCCGGAGACGTCGACGCCTTCGGTCTGGACGGCGCGGGTGTCCCGCGGCAGTCCGTCCTGGCCGTCGTGGGCGATGACGCCCATGCCCATCGTGGCCGTGCCGCGGGCGGGCTTCTTGGCAGCCGCGTCATGGGTGCCGGCCGCGCTGGCCGCGCCGGGCAGGGTGAGCAGCAGGGAGAGGGCTGCGAGCAGGGTTCCGGCCGCCGCGAAGCGCGAGCGGCGGGACGTCTTGGACGTGGATCTGAGCACCGGCATGGGGAGTGCCTCCGAGGACGTGGTGGGGGGACGTGCTGATCCCAGGGGGGCGTGGGCGCACCCCTGCAGACATGTAATGGTGTGAACATGCCATGCATGACGCTACGCACGTAGACCCGTGCTGCGGAAGGGGGCCTGGTCGCCGCCGTTGGTCTACGCCTACGAAATACTGGCGGAGCTGCGGTGATGACCAGCGGCGAAAGAAATTTTCAGCGACAGGAAAGCTCACGAGGGGTGTTGACGTGCACGGGAGCGAAAGCGGTAGTGAACCCGGCGCGACCGGGGGGAGTGGTGTGGACCACGCATTCCTCGCCCTGGAGCGGGAGTTGGCCGTCTTTCTGCGCCGCGCGCGGGCGAACTCGGGGGAGATGGCGCGTGAGGTCCACCCGGAACTGGAGGCCGCCGCGTACGGACTTCTCGTCCGGCTGGAATCGGCCGGGCAGCAGCGGGCCACCGATCTCGCGGCCTACTTCGGGGTGGGCAAGGCGACCATGAGCCGTCAACTGCGCGCCCTGGAAGATCTCGGACTGGTGGCCCGTGAACCCGATCCGGCCGACGGCCGGGCCTTTCTCGTCCACCTCACCGCCGAGGGGCTGGACCGCTACCGCAGTGTGCGCGACGCCCGCCGTGAGCGCTATGTCCGCAAGCTCGACGACTGGGACCGGGCCGAGGTGGCCGAACTGGCCCGGCTGCTGCACCACTTGAACGCGCGCGCCGAGGACTGACGCGCGCCGGGCACGCCTTCCGGCGCGCCGTCACAGCACCGCGTACACGGCCGTCGCGTCGTCGTGGGTCTTCCCGCGAAGCAGCCGCCTGTGCCCGGTGTCCCCGTCCTCCAGGGCCCTGACGCGGTCGATCAGCCCCTGCGTCCCCTCCTTGTGGAGAACGCCGAGGCAGTCCGCCCAGTCGCCCTCGTGGAACATCTCGGTCCAGCGGGCCGCCCCGTCGGTCAGCGCGGCGATCGCCCGCACCCGGTCGATCGGGGTGCGCCCGGTGACCGCGCGGGACGCCACGGACGGATCGGCGGCGGCGGTGAAGAAGCCGCCCTCCTTGTTCCGTGCCCGGGCGTCGGCGACCGCCTCGCTGCTCAGCGTGCCGGGCGGCAGCCGGTCGAGCCGGTCGTCGAGCAGGGGGCGCACACTTCCGTCGTGCGCCTCGAACAGCAGTACGGAATCGGAGAGCACCAGATACTCGATCTCGCGCTCGTCCCAGCGGGCCATGACGACCGTCGCCTGCGGTGTGCGGACGTGAGAAAGGTCACACAGGGGGCGGTGTGTGTCGGCGGTGCGTCGGATGGACACTGCCAGGATCTCCTGGAGGGTCAGATCCGGCCGCGAACCGGACAGTTCGACCAGGGCGCCGCCCAGTCGGGCGGTGAACCAGGGGACCGAGTGCACACAACCGTCCCCGCCCCGCGGCGGCGTCACCCCGTCGAGCAGGATCACGGCTCCACCCTGGCCGGAAGCGGGAAGCGCGGTGGCGGCCCAATCCTCGTTCGGGCGTTCCGGGCTGCCGGCGGCGGTGGCCAGTTCGATGCGCATACGGCCAGTCTGCACGACGCCTTCACGAGCCCTGCACCTGGCGCGGATTGGCCTGTACCAGCAGGTCAGACGAGTGGTCGGAGCGGAAGGAATGGCTCCGTGGGGCGTGCGGGCGGGCATCCTGCCAAAGCCTGCGCGGAAGTTCCAGCCGACGGACCAGGTGTGGCCGAAGGGCGCCCGGGGCAAACTTGTTCGCCAACTCTGGAGTGATGTTCACTCGTTCAGGTGGCGGAGTGGTTGATGCGCGCCCCCCTCTCAAAAGCACTGGAATGGTCAGAAGCCGTACAGGGGTCGGGGCGCTCATTACATGTGACCGTGCGTCACCTCTGCTTCAAGGGCGGACGAGTCAAGATTGCGAGCACCGGTGCAGAAGAAGCGGCCTCGGAGCAAGGGCGGCAAGCAGCACGGTTCCGGGGTGACGCCACCGGCACCTGCCGAGAGCGAGGGCGCCCGGCGTACCGTGCGTGTGCGGAGCCGGCTGGTCGCCGGTGTCGCGGTCGTCGGTATCACCGTCATCGCCGCGGGCGCGCCCGCGATCCTCGCCGCCTCCTCCGAACTGAACGAATCTCAGCGGCTGGTCACCCTCGCCGAGCTGAACCAACAGGCCATCGCCCTCGCCCACGCCCTCGCGGACGAGCGCGACGAGGTCACCGCCCGGATCGCCGCCGGGCGTGACGAGAAGTCCGGTACGACGGACGGCAAGGACGACTCCGGCAGCCGGAGCGGCCGCGTCGACCAGCAGGTCGACGAGATCAGGGCCACGGCCCCGGCCGCACTGCGCCGCGACCTCTCCACCATCCCCTCCCTGCGGCGCGACGCGCTCAGCGGCAAGGGCACGGCAGTGGAGGCCCACCAGGCCTACTCCGAGGTCATCGCCAAGCTCCACGACCTCGCCGACGAACTCGCCGAGAAGACCCCGCCGCGCGCCGCCGAGGCCACCCGTGCCCCGCTCGCCCTCGGGCGGGCCACCGAGCAGGCCTCCGCCACCCGCGGGCTGCTGATCGCCGCGCTCTCGGTGCCCCGCAAGGTCACCGTCCCCCAGATCGACCCGGTGACCGGACTGCCGGTGCAGACCCCGGCCGGCGGCAGCGACAAGGACGACCGCACCCGTGACGAGCTGAGCGCCGCCGCCCAGCAGGCCCGGGTCCGCGAACTCGCCTCGCTCGCCGACTTCGACCAGGCCGCGGGCGCCACCGCCCGCGACAAGCTGTCCTCCACCGTCACCGGGCCCGAGGTCAACAGCGCGGAGAAGTACCTCAACACCCTCACCGACCGCCCCGAGCTGTCGGACTCCGACCAGAGCACCGACCGCAAGAAGGCCGAGGCGGCGCTCTCCGCCCGGATCGACAGGATGCGGAGCGTCGAGTCCGCCCTCGGCACCGAACAGATCCAGCGCCTGGAGCAGTTGCGCGACGACGACGTCACCGCGCTCGAACTGCGCATCGCGCTGCTCGGCGGCTGTCTGCTGGTCGCCGTCGGCGTCTCCACCGCAGTGGCCCGCACCCTCACCCAGCCGCTCGCCGTCCTGCGGATCGGCGCCGCCCGCCTCGCCGCGGAGCCCGACACCGCCGAACCGGTCCGCTACACCGGCCGCAACGACGAGTTCGCCCAGGTCGTACGGTCCCTCAACAGCCTGCACGGCAGGCTCCAGGGGCTCCTGACCGAGTTCAACGGCCGCTTCGAGAGCCTGCAGGCCGAGCACGGCGAACTGATCGCCGGGCGCGAGGCCCTCACCGTCCAGCGCGCCGAGCTCCAGGTCCTGGCCGCCGACCTCACCGCCCAGCTGGAGCGGCTGAAGAACACGGTCCACCACACCTTCGTCAACCTCTCGCTGCGCACCCTCGGCCTCGTCGAGCGCCAGCTCGGGGTCATCGAGAGCCTGGAGGAGCGGGAGCACGACCCCGAGCGGCTCGCCACCCTCTTCAAGCTCGACCACATGGCCACCGTCATGCGCAGGCACAGCGAGAACATGCTGGTCCTCGCGGGCGCCGAGCACGGCCACGGCCACGCGGGACCGATCCCGCTGGTCGACGTGTTGCGCGCGGCCGTGTCGGAGATCGAGCGGTACGAGCGGGTCACCATCCAGTCCCTGCCGCCGCACGCCCAGATCGCCGGCTTCGCCGCCGACGACCTCAGCCACCTCGTCGCCGAACTCCTGGAGAACGCCACCTCCTTCTCGCCGCCGGACTCCCATGTCCAGCTCTCCGGCTGGCTGCTGGAGAGCGGCGAGGTGATGCTCTCCGTCGAGGACGCGGGCATCGGGATGTCGGCCGAACGGATGGGCGAGCTCAACACCCGGCTCGGCGACCCCACCCTGTTCGAGGCGGGGGAGCGGGACGACAACGGGGCGTCCGGGGCCGGCCTCGGCCTCCAGGTCACCTCCCTGCTGGCCGCGCGCCACGGCGTACGGGTCCAGCTGCGCGACCACAAGGGCAGCGGGGTCACGGCGGTCGTCGTCCTGCCGCGGACCCTGCTGCCGAAGGCGCCCCCGGCGGCCACTCCGCCGCCGGTGCGGATCCCCGGGGACGCCCCCGCGCTGAACCTGCCGGGTTCGGTCGCCGAGGCCAACTCCAACGCGCTGCCGGCCCGTACGCCCGGGCTGCCCGAGGACCCGCTGATCGCCGCCGCCGAGCAGACGATCCGCGAGGCGGGCGCCGAAGCGGCACCCGCCGCCCCTTCGCCCGCACCGGCCGAGGCGCAGGCCCCGGCTCGGGCGGAGGCCCCGGCTCCGGCGAAGGCTCCGGTCGAGGCGGAGTCCGAGGTCACGATGCAGGTCCGGCTCCCGGTGGTTCCGGCGTCCGCGGACGCTGCGGACGCTGCCGGGACCGAGGCGCCCGACCCGTACGCCATCGGCCCCGACCGCCACGAACGCGCCGCGGACCCGGCTCCGGAGCCGTACACCCCGGCCCCCGCCCCGGAGCCGTACACCCCGGCCCCCACGCCCCTGGCCGACGCGCTGCCCGGCCCCCGGCAGCCGGACCAGCAGCCGCAGCAGACCGAACGCATCACGGACAAGGGGCTGCCCAAGCGCACCCCCAAGGTCGTCAAGCCCACCGCGGCCCCCACCACCGAGCGCAAGGGCAGCCTGGACAAGGAGGCGCTGCGCCGCAGGCTCGGCGGCTTCCACCAGGGCGCGAAGGACGGCCGACGGGACGTGGAGGCCGAGATCGCCGAGATCACGGCCACCCAGTCCCTCCCGGGAGCGACCGCACCCGATGGACGCACGGCACGGACCGACCAGACGGATGAGACGGGGGACACAGTCGAGGAGGCACGCAGTTGACTGCGCCCAGCACATTCGGGCTGAGTACCGAGGCCCGTAACCTTCACTGGTTGCTGAGCAATCTGGTGGAGGAGGTGCCAGGGGTCCACTCGGTCACCGTCGTCTCGTCGGACGGGCTGATGCTGCTCTCCTCCGACCCCGGCCATCTGGTCACCCGGAGCACCGGCGGGCAGGACGGGCCCAAGGGCTCCAGCGCCGACCTGGCGACCATCGTTTCCGGCATCGGCAGCCTCACCATCGGCGCCGCCAAGCTGATGGATGGCGGCGGCGTCAAACAGACGATGGTCGCCATGGACGAGGGCAGCGTCTTCGTCATGTCGATCAGCGACGGTTCGCTGCTCGGCGTGCACGCCACCCCGGACTGCGACATGAGCGTCATCGCCTACCACATGGCGCTCTTCGTCGGCCGGGCCGGACACGTACTCACCCCCGAACTCCGCAGTGAACTGCGCAAATCGATGGAGAGCACCCAGTGAAGCCCGCTGCTGAACCCGCCCGCAGGCTCCCCGTCCGCGGGTCCGACCGAAGGCCCGCACGGGTCCGTCCGTACTCGCTCACCGGCGGACGCACCCGCTTCGGACACGTCCTGCTCGTCGAGACGTTCGTCGCCGCGCTCGAAGCGCCCGAGGAGCGCCGCGAACTGACCAATGGCAATCTGGCCGGCCGCGTCATGCCGGAGCTCCAGGCCATCGTCGAAATCTGCCGCCGGATGCGTACCGTCGCGGAGATCTCGGCCCTGCTGAAGATGCCGCTCGGCGTGGTCCGGGTGCTGCTCAGCGACTTGGCCGACCAGGGAAAGATCCGCGTGTACGGGACCGGTCACGGCACCGGCCAGCCCGACCGCGCACTGCTCGAAAGGGTGCTCAATGGACTCCGCCGTCTCTGAGTCGCCGCTCTTCGCCCCGCGTCAGCCGGGCGCCAGGGACCAGGCCGAGGAATCGCTCCAGGCCTGGCAGCTGGACCACACCAGGGCCCCCATCGCCACGAAGATCGTGGTCGCGGGCGGCTTCGGCGTGGGCAAGACCACCTTCGTCGGGTCGGTCTCCGAGATCACCCCGCTGAAGACCGAAGCGATGATGACCCAGGCCAGCGAGGAGACCGACGATCTCTCCGCGACGCCCGACAAGGTCACCACGACCGTCGCGATGGACTTCGGCCGGATCACGCTCGACGACGACCTCGTGCTGTACGTCTTCGGCACACCGGGCCAGCAGCGCTTCTGGTTCATGTGGGACGACCTGGTGCGCGGCGCGATCGGCGCGGTCGTGATGGCCGACACCCGCCGGCTCGCCGACTGCTTCCCCGCCCTCGACTACTTCGAGAGCTGCGGGCTGCCGTACATCGTCGCCGTCAACCACTTCGAGGGAACCCCCGGGTTCGAGGCCGAGGACGTCCGGGAGGCCCTGACGGTCCCGCCGCACGTGCCTGTTGTGATCATGGACGCGCGTAACAAGATCACCGTCATCGAGTCGCTGCTGGCCCTCGTGGGCCACGCGCTCGACGCAACCCCGGCATAGCTACACACAACGGAGAACCGCGATGCGGAAGATACTCATAGTCGGAGCCGGCCAGTCCGGGCTCCAGCTGGCCCTGGGACTGCAGTCCCGGGGTTACGAAGTCACCCTGATGTCCAACCGCACGGCCGACGAGATCCGCTCCGGCCGGGTCATGTCCACGCAGTGCATGTTCCACACGGCGCTCCAGCACGAGCGTGACTACCAGCTCAACTTCTGGGAGTCCCAGGCCCCGCGCATCGAGGGCCTCGGCGTCTCCGTCGCGGCACCGGACTCCTCGCGCGCCGTCGACTGGGTCGGCAAGCTGGACGGCTTCGCCCAGTCCGTCGACCAGCGCGTGAAGATGGCCGGCTGGATGGAGACCTTCGCCCAGCGCGGCGGACAGCTCGTCATCCACGGCGCGGCCGTCTCCGACCTGGACTACTTCTCCCGCACCTACGACCTGGTGATGGTCTCCGCCGGCAAGGGCGAGCTGGTCTCCATGTTCGGCCGGGACGCCTCCCGTTCGCCGTTCGACGCCCCGCAGCGCGCTCTGGCCGTCGCGTACGTCCACGGCATGGGCCCGCGCCCGGAGCACCCCGAGTTCGACGCGGTCCGCTGCAACCTGGTCCCCGGTGTCGGCGAGCTCTTCGTGATGCCGACGCTGACCACCTCCGGCCGCGCCGACATCCTGTTCTGGGAAGGCGTCCCCGGCGGCCCGCTGGACGTGTTCCAGGGCATCAAGGACCCGTCCGAGCACCTGGCGAAGACGCTGGAGCTGATGGAGCGGTTCACGCCGTGGGAGTACGCCCGCGCCACCAAGGTCGAACTGACCGACGCCAACGGCACCCTGGCGGGCCGCTACGCCCCGACCGTCCGCAAGCCGATCGGCCGGCTGCCCGGCGGCGGTCTGGTGCTCGGCGTCGCGGACGTCGTCGTCGCCAACGACCCGATCACCGGCCAGGGCTCCAACTCGGCCTCCAAGTGCGCCAACGCCTACCTGGACTCGATCATCGAGCACGGCGACCGGGAGTTCGACGCGGAGTGGATGCAGGCCACGTTCGACCGTTACTGGGACACCGCGCAGCACGTCGTGAAGTGGACCAACGCGATGCTCGGCGTACCGCCGGAGCACGTACTGAACCTGATCGGCGCCGCCGGCCAGCTCCAGCCGGTCGCCGACCGCTTCGCCAACGGCTTCAACAACCCGGCGGACTTCGACAACTTCTTCTTCGACCCGGAGAAGACCAACGCGTACCTCGCCGAGGTCTCCGGGGCGGCGCAGACCGCCTGACCGACGACAGCGGGGCCGGGACCGTCGGACATCCGACCGGACCCGGCCCCGCTCCCGTTCCCGCGCCCGCCGTCCACTGCCCTCAGGCCGAGGGGGCCGACGAGGAGCTGTACCCCGCGTCCGAGCCGGAGGAGGCCCCCTGCGGGAGTACCGGCGGCTGGTACGCGGACAGCGGCGCGCTCCGCGGGTCGGGCCGTACGGCGCCGAGCAGCGGGTTCGACGCCACCGGCGAGACCTTCACCTGCGAGCCCGGCCGGGGCGCCTGCACCACCAGGCCGTTGCCGATGTACAGCGCCACATGCGTGGCCTTCGGGAAGTAGATCACCAGGTCGCCCGGACGCAGCGCGTTCACCGGCACCTTCCGCAGTTGGCGCCACTGCTCCTGCGACGTCCGCGGGATGACCAGGCCCGCCTTCGCCCAGGACTGCGAGGTGAGCCCCGAGCAGTCGAAGGAGTCCGGTCCCTCCGCGCCCCACACGTACGGCTTGCCGACCTGGGCGAGCGCGTACTTCACCGCCTCGCCGCCCGCTTCGGACGGCGGCCTCGTCGAGGACAGCGCCCCCGAGGCGGCCAGGGCGCCCTGCGCCTTCTCCATGTCCCGCTGTTCGAGGCGGGACAGCTCGGCGAGCTGCGGGCCGGAGAGTGTGGCCAGCTTCTTCTCGACGGCCTTCAGCCGCGACCGGACCGTGTCCCGCTGCTTCTTCCGCTTCGTGGCCAGCACCTGCTGCCGGTCGAGCACCTTGCGGGACTCGGTGGCCAGTTCGTCGGCGCGCTTCTCGGCGCCGGTGAGCCGCTCCACGGTCGCCGCCCGCGCGGAAGCCGCACGCCGGATCACATGCTCCTGGTCCAGGAGGTGTTCGGGATCCCGGGACAGCAGCAGCCGCACGTACGCGGAGAAGTCGGACCGGCCCTGGTACTGCTCCCGGGCCAGCCGCCCGGCCTCGTCGCGGCTGTCGGCCAGCGCGGTCCGGGCGGCGACGAGCTCGATGTCGAGCTTCTTCGCCTGTGCCGCGCGCTTCTTCAGCTCCGCGGCGGTCCCGTTGTACGCCTCGGTGGCCTCCTCGGCCTGCTGGTACAGCTGCCGCAGCTCGGACAGGAGCTGGGGGACACTCCTGTTCGCAGCCGCGGGTGCCGCGGGCGCCTTCGCCGTGCCGCCCGCCGCGGGGTCCGGGGCCACGGGCGCGGCGGCCGCCGGCGAGGTCACGACGAGCGTGGCCAGGGCGGCGGCGCACGCCGTACGCAAGACTCCGCCTGACACGACATCACCTCCGATGACGGGGCGATCACGGGACTACCCCAAGAGTGAGCGCAACGGGACAATACGGTCACCCGGTGCCGGGAGATGCAAGAACCGTGCGGCGCGGCGGTGGACGGGTTCGCCCGGAAGGCCGTGGGCGGGCTCCGGCCGGGTCCGTTCGTGCACGGAGCGCGGCAGGGTCGCCGGTGCCTACGGGTCCGCCTTCGCCGGTCGGGGTCCCCGAGGGGTCGGTATCGGTGGCTCGATTCGTTCGGTTGTAGGAGGCCTTTGGTGATTTCAGGCATGCACATGACGGAATGTGTGTAGGTTGTGACGGCCTGCACGGGGAGTGTGGGTTCAGTGGTTCTGTTGTGACTCATGTGGTTGTCCTGGGGGGACGCGGTGCGTGTGCGCGGCGAAAAGTTCGGGGTACGGCTTTCCACGCTCCGGCGGTCATTGACCGTCGGTGTCCTGGTGTTCGCGCTGGCAGGCGGCGCGATCTCCGCGGAGGCGGCTCCGGACCCCTCCCGCTCGCCTGCTCCCTCCGCGACAACGCCTGCCACCGGGGCGGCATCAGCGGCCCCCGGCACACGGCCGAGTGGCAGCCCGTCCCCCTCGGCGCTGCCCACGGAGCCTCCACAGCCCGAAGCGGCCGCGCCGAAGGGCGAGCCCAAGCCGGCCGACGCGCCGACGACCGGCGACGCGGTGTACGCCTACGACGCGGCCGGGCGTCTGGTCGGGGTGAGCGACCCGGGTGGTGAGACCGCCCGCTACCGGTATGACGAGGCAGGTAACCGGCTGGGCATCGACCGGTTCCCTTCGAGTGACCTGTCGGTGCTCTCCCTGGTACCGGCCAGTGCGGCAACCGGTGCGACCGTGACGATCTCCGGTACGGGATTCGCTACGACACCGACGTCGAACACAGTCACGTTCGGGTCGGCGGCGGCCGAAGTCGTGTCGGCTGCCACGACCAGGCTCAAGGTCAAGGTGCCTGCGGGGGCGCCCGACGGACGTGTCTCGGTCACGACCGGCGGTAGGACCGTTCAGTCCGCGGAGTCCTTCAGCCCGGCCGCGCCGGCACCCTCAGTCGCCAAACTGGCTCCGGCATCCGGAATGGTGGGTGCCGAAGTCGTCCTGACCGGATCAGGTTTTGCACCAGCAGTGACGGACAACGTGGTCCGGTTCGGCGGGGGAGTGATTGCCCAGGTCAAGACCCGTACGGACAGCGCGCTGACCGTGTTCGTGCCTGCAGGGGCTGTCACAGGACCGATCGAGCTCACCACTCCGGCCGGCACCACCGCCAGCCCTTCGAGCTATCAGATCCTGCCGAGCGGCTCCGAGATCGAGTCGTCGGCGAAGACATCGGTGACGGACGAAGCACCCCCGACGGTATCGGTGACGACGCCAGGCAACCGTGCCGAGGTGTTGTTCGACGCCGATCAAGGCGACAACATCAGCTTCGGATTCACCGGATCGACGTTCGACGTGCCTGTTCCGGTGCGACTCATCGCACCGACCGGCGAACAGGTCGGCACCGGTTCGTTCTCCAAGCCTGTGGGGGACTGGCAGGTCAGAGACCTGCCAGTGGTGGGACGCTACACCCTGATGCTGACCCCCGGCTCGAACAACATCGGCGCCGTGACCGTGACGGTCTCGAAGACCAAGACCGGTGTGGTCGACCCGATAGGCCCCGCCACCGACGTGAGTCTGACCAGGGCCGGCCAGAAGGCACTGCTCACCATCGATGCTCAGCTCGGGCAGTCGCTGAACGTGGGCGTAGACGCAGCAGCCATGTCCACGTCCGTCAATACACGGCTGTACTCGCCGTCCGGCAAGCAAGTGGACCTCCTCTACACAGCAGCCAAGGGGAAAGCCTCATCGGTCGTTGCGTCACTGACCGAGTCCGGCCAGTACCTGTTGTCCGTCGAACCCGATCAGGCCGGAACCGGAGCGGTCAGGATCACCGGATCCCACCCCATCCAGGCAGGCGGGCTGAGCGACACCGGACCAGAAGTCGCGATACCGATCGGCAGGCCGGGACAGAGCGGTTCCGCCACCTTCGCTGCTCAGGCAGGGCAGCGCATCTCGCTGGGTGCCACCGCGGGCGACTTCCCTTCCTCCAACACGCTGGAGGTCCGAGGCCCGGCCGGAGAACTCATCGGCAGCAAGTTCGCGGTTCCGGCGAATTCGCGTCTGCAGTGGGACAGCCCGCAGCTCCCGAGTACGGGAACCTACACGGTCACCACCAAACCGGATGGGCTCGGAACCGGGACGGTCACGCTGCTTCTGTCGACCCCCGTCGCCGTGGGAGCCGTCTCCGCCGGAGGTCCCGCGGTCTCCGTCGACATCCCGCGCTTCGGACAGGACGCGGAAGCGACACTCCGAGCTGAAGCCGGCGACGACCTGGCACTGGGTATCAACAGCAACACCCTCACCACCGCCGTGAACATTACGGTGACTGCCCCGTCGGGACTGAAGGTCGTCAGCGCACAGTACGTAGCCCCCGGCGCCGCCGGCACGGTAGGCCTGTCCGATCTGCCCGAATCCGGAACCTACCGGATCACCGTCGCCCCGAACCTGGGTGGGACCGGAACCCTCCAGCTCACGCTGTCACCGGACGCCACCACAAGCCTGCAGCCTGACGGGGCCTCGGTGCAGGGCTCCCTCTCACGGACCGGCCAACGACTCCGCGTCGAGTTCACTGCCCCGGACACGGTCTCCCTGGGCTTCGCTGTCACAGCGAACACCGTCACCCAGGGCACGGACGTCCGCCTGATCGGACCGGAAGGCGGCAACGGCAGCTCCGTAGGAACGGTGCCCGCCGCCACATCTGCGACCAACTACCTGTCCGGGCTGACCCCGGGAGCCAAGTACGTCCTGCTCCTCACCCCCGGCGGCGCGGCAACCGGCACCATGACCCTGTGGCTCTCGAAGCCCACCCTCGCTTCCCTCTCGGCATCCGGCCCGAGCGCGACCGCTGAGATCACCCGGCCGGGGCAGCAGCTTGCGCTGGCGATATCCGCCACGGCGGGCGACGGTGCCGCTGTCGTGTTCACCGGGACCACACTCACAGAGACCGCTCAAGTCACGCATCAGGCGCCTGGCGCCACCACCAGCACATACCTCACGTCGATATCCAAGGCGCCGTCGGACGCCGACCTCCTTGCCCCCTTGGCGGCCGGCACCCACTACGTATTCGTTCGGCCCAGCAAGCCCGCGACAGGCAGCACCACCGCCACACTCGTGCCGGACGCCGACGGAGGCACCCTTCAGACCGACGGGCAGAAGCACCCGGCAAACCTCACCCAGGCCGGCCAGAACGCGCACTACACCTTCACCGCCACCAAAGGTGACAAACTCGCGCTCGCTCTCGACACCCCGCCGCATCCCTACTGGACTCTGTACGTCTACGGCCCGGACGGTAAATCACTGGTCAACGGCCGGTACATGCCCAATACAACCCTGACGACCGACCTGCCGGCCCTCACGGCCACCGGTACCCACACCCTCGTCGTGGAGCCAGGGCCGATGGAGACCGGCACCTACAACCTCGGCCTTAAGCCAATCGGCACCACCGTCGCACCCACCTCCGCACCTGCCCAGGACAACAAGCCCGCAGAACCGGAAGCCGCGGCCAAAGCCGTCCCTTCCGGCAAGGACGCCTGGCAGCCCGGCAAGCCCCAACTGGCGGGCCGGGACTGGATCACGGCACGGGGCAAGACACCCAAGGCTCCGCCGGTCCTGCGAGCCCCGGCCCGCTCCACCGCCATGACCGGGCATGTACTGCGGCTCGACGGCACACCACTGCCCGAGGTCACCGTGACCATCGGCCGGAAGACGACCCGCACCGACAGCCAAGGCAGGTTCCTGCTCGCCGGGATCAGTCCCGAGGTCACGACCCTGGTGGTCGACGGGGCCGGCGCGAACACGAGGAAGCGGAGCTACGGCCGGTTCGACATCCACATCCGCCCCAGGACCGGCACCACCACGGACCTCGGGTTCCCCGTCTGGATGACACCGCTGGACACCGAGCACACCGTGCAGTTCTCCGCCCCGGCCAAGGCTGAAATCGTACTGAAGACCCCGAAGATCCCCGGCCTTGAGGTGCGGATTCCCAAGGGCTCCGTGGTCCGGGACGACAAGGGCAAGCCGGTCACCGAACTCGGGATCTCGGCCATCCCGATCGACCGGCCGCCGTTCCCGCTCCCGAAGAACAGCGTGGTGCCCGTCTACTTCACCGTTCAGCCGGGCGGAACGTACGTCTTCCCCAAGGGCGCGCAGGTCATCTACCCCAACTACACGCACGAAGCCCCGGGCACCCGAGTCGAGTTCATGGACTACGACCCGAAGGCGAAGGGCTGGCACGTCTACGGACACGGCGAAGTCTCCACAGACGGCCGCCAGGTCGTACCCGACGCCAAGACCCGCGTCTGGTCCTTCCACGGCGCCATGTTCAACATAGGCAGCCTGGTTCCCTGGGACACATCCTGGCTGTCGGACGTCATCGACTGGCTCTCCGGAGACCCCGTCGATCTCACGACCGGCATGCTCACGGACTCCCGCACCGACCTGGCAGTCTCCGACCCGCGAGGCTCGGCCGAGATCACCCGCACCTACTGGCAGGGCGACACCCGTAAGCGCGCTTTCGGTATCGGCCGCGATCTCCCGTACAACGCCTTCTTCCACTCCGAGAAGCAGTGGCAGGAAGTCGACCTCTACCTGCCCGGCGGCAACAAAGTCCACTTCACCAGGACATCACCGGGCACAGGAGTGCCCGACGCGGTCTTCGAACCCCTGGACACGCCCACCGGGTTCCGCGGCTCAAAGATCATCAACAACGGTGACGGCGAGTGGGAGCTGCGGTTCCGTGACGGAACCATATGGGTCTTCCCGCACTACTCACCGCTGAAGGAGATCCGCGACCGGCACGGCAACACGCTCAAGCTGACCCGCCTGGCGGGCACCAAGGGCGAGATCACCCGCATCACGACACCGGGAGGCCACTGGATCTCCCTCGCCTACGACACCGAGCACCGGGTGAAGACGGCCACCGACAACACCGGCCGAACCACCGTCTACGAGTACGACAGCGCAGGCCGGCTGAGCACGGTGACGGACCCGGCCGACAAGGTCAGCCGCTACACCTACGACGGCTCCTCGAACCGGATCCTCACAGCGACGGATGCCCGCGACATCACGTACATGACCAACTCGTTCTATCCGGACGGGAAGGTCAAGGAGCAGCTCCTCACCGAAGGCGCGAAGTACTCCTTCGCCTACACCCAGACGGGCACCGGCCAGATCACCTCCACCGAGGTGACACAGCCGGGCGGCGCGATACGCCGGGTCGAGTTCGACTCGGCCGGGTACGGCGTCCTGGACATCGCCGCCCGCGGATCGTCGCTCGAACGCAAGACGCAGTACATCCGCGGCCCGAACCACCGCATCGACGCGGTCATCGACCCGTACGGACAACGCACCGAGCTGACCTACGACGCCAACGGCCATGTGACCCGTTCCGTCGAGCAGGCCGGTACCGCCAACGCCCGTTCCTCGGGTACGGCGACCTTCGACGGGCCCTACGACCAGCCGAGCAGGGCGACCGACCCGCTGGGCAACGAGACCGTCTTCGGATACGACGCCCAGGGGAACCTGCAGACGGTCACCGATCCGGAGGACCGCAGGACCATCCTCGCCCACGCGCCGGACGGGCAGCTCAAGTCCGTCACGGACAACGCCGACGCGGTCACGGAGTTCACCTACCGCAACGGTGACCTGGTCTCCGTCAAGGACGCCGAAGGCAGGGTGTCGAGCCAGTTCACCGACGCCGCCGGAAGGGCCTCCGCACTCACCGACACGGCCGGGTCGCTCACCACCGTCGTCTACGACAAGCTGAACCAGCCCCGCAAGGTCACCGGCCCTCTCGGCCAGAGCACCGGCTTCGACTACGACGACAACGGCAACCTCACCACCCTCACCGACGCCCGCAACAACACGGTCAGTTGGAAGTACGACGACGCGGACCGCCCCGAGACGGCAACCGACGCCGTGGGCGCCCAGGCCACGTTCGAGTACGACGCGGCCGGCTTGCTCAAGAAGACGACCAGCCGCTCCGGGAAGATCGCGATCGCCACCTACGACCTTCTGGGCCGGCCCAAGACCGCCCAGTACGGCGTCGACATCGCCGGCCAGGCCGAATCCAGTGTCGGTTACGACTACGACAGCCACGACCTGCTCAGGCAGATCACCGACAGCCAGGCCGGCAACCAGTCCTTCACCTACGACACCTATGACCGCCCCAAGACGGTCACCGGCCCCAACGGCACCGTCAGCTACGACTACGACGCGGCCGACCGCCGCAGGACGATGACCGCGGGCGGCCAGACGACCAGCTACGGCTTCGACACGTCCAGCATCCTCACCTCCATCACCTCCGGCACCCAGGAGATCGGGTTCGAGCTGGACGCGGTGGGCCGGGAGAAGACCGCCACGATGCCCGGCGGCATCACCCGCACCACCGGCTACGACAAGACGGGCACCATCACCTCCATCGCCTACGCCCGGGGCACCAGCAACATCGGCGACCTGACCTACACCCGGGACGAACGGGCCCTGCAGACCGGTCTGACCGGTTCCCTCGCGAACGTCGCTCTGCCGGCCGCCGAGACGGGCACCGTCTTCGGCAAGGACAACCGCATCACCACCTTCAACGGCCGCTCCTTCACCTACGACGCGGACGGGCAGCTCAAGACGGACGGCGTCCGCGACTACACCTGGAACGCACGCGGCCGGCTCTCCGGCCTGACCAGGGCCGGACAGAGCAGCAGCTTCGGATACGACGCCCTGGGCATCCGCAGCACCAGGACCGTCGGCGGGACCACGAACAAGTTCCTCACCGACGGCAGCAACCCGCTGGTCGAACAGAACGGCACGGGCGACACCACCGCGACCGTGGCCACCTCCGGACTGGACGAGTTCCTCACCCGAACCGAGAACGGCGCCACCCAGATCTACCTGACCGACGCACTCGGCTCAGTGGTCGGCCTCGCCAACAGCGACGGCACCGTCGCCACGAAGTACGCCTACGACCCCAACGGCCAGGCCACCACGACCGGCACGGCCTCGTCCAACCCGTACACCTTCACCGGCCGCGAGTCCGACGGCACCGGCCTGCTCTACTACCGCGACCGCTACTACGACCCCGAAACCGGCCGGTTCATCTCCCAGGACCCCATCGGCCAGGCGGGCGGCACCAACCTCTACCAGTACGCCCTGTCCTCACCCACCACCTACACCGACCCCACCGGCGACAACCCCATGATCGCCGCCTGCGCCGTCGGCGGCCTCGTGGACGGCGGCATCGACTGGGCGTTCCAGCGCCTCTCCGGCCGCAAGGTCAACTGGGGACAGGTCGGCAACGCCGCCCTGACCGGCTGCATGATGGGCATGGCCGGCGAAGCCCTGAGCGCCTTCATGGCCGCCAGGGGCACCCTGCGCTTCACCGGCTGCCCGGCGGGCAACAGCTTCACCCCCGACACCCCGGTCGTCATGGCGGACGGCACGAGCAAGCCGATCAAGAACATCAGGACCGGCGACAAGGTCCTCGCCACCGACCCGCAGACCGGCGAAACCGGCCCCCGCGCCGTCACCGCCCTCATCGAGGGCAACGGGGAGAAACAACTCGTCGACCTCACCATCGACACCGGTCAAACGCAGCACACGAAGAACGGCAACATCACCGCCACCGAAGGCCACCCGTTCTGGGTCCCCGCACTCCACAAATGGATAGAGGCAGGCAGCCTCAAGGCCGGGCAATGGCTCCGGACGAGCGCAGGCACCTGGGTCCAGATCACCGCCACCAAGCACCGGGCCCAGTCGACAAAGGTCTACAACCTCACCGTTGATGACCTGCATACGTACTATGTGCTGGCGGGGGCCACGCCGGTACTCGTTCACAACTGCAACACAAGCGGCGTCTACAAATCGCAAGGGCTTTCCGAGTCGGAGCTCGAAGGGGTGGCGATTCAGGCTCGCGACGCCTTCGCGACGAGAATGAGCGGGTTGTCCCAGAGGCAGCGACCCACCGTCGTTACGGCTGGCTACAACGTCAGAACCGGAGAATACGCGGCCGGTGCCTCGTCGACAGCAGGTTGCGCGGAAATCTGCGTAATCAACGCGCTTGGTGGAAATGCCGCTGATATTCGATTCACGCCGGCGGTTATGACCCGGAAGAATGCGCTGGGTCGGCAGCAACCGGTCTGCTTGTTCTGTGAGGGAAGATTTGGGCGCGGTGCGTTTCCGGGCTCGGAGACCACATTCACGTCAGATGTGCTGAGGCTGAACGACAACTGAGGGAGAGGGGCTGGCAGGTATGATCACCTGCCAGCCCCTATGCGCACGGAGGAAATCTCTTGGTCACTGGCGACGTCTCCTTGCTGACTGCGGAACTAGATAAATACGACTGGCGCGTTCTCCGTTCGTTCGTCGGGGGAGCGGCGAGGCTGCCTGAATCCATTAGGCTGCTCGTCTCGGCCAAGTCGGAAGAAGAGGTGGAGATCGCTGAGCTGGGGATTGAAAACATCGCCCTTGTCCAGGGGCGCCTCTCCGAATGCGTCCCACCGTTGACTTCGTGCCTTGTTGTTGGTCTTGACCTCGCCGAAGGGCGGGGGCTAAGTCGCATCTTCGACCTGCTCGCCACCATTGCAGGTGGCTATGACGATCACGTGGACATCGACTCCGTGGGGCCGGTGTCGGTGCGGGATTGCGTGCGGCGCATGGCTGAAAAGCTTGACTTGTACGTGAAGGAACTGAGGGAGAACGGGAATCCGAGCTGTGTGGACATTCTCCTTATGTGTGGGGTTTATGATGAAGCAGCCAGAGGCTATGTCTCGGATGTATTCCGCTCTGCCCTTGAATTGAGGTCGTGTTCAGGGATTACGGACCTGATTGAAGTCTCTCTCGAAGATCTCTACTGACGGGACTCTCTGCCCGAAATACCGTTGGAGGTGGTGGTAGCCGGCATCCGTTCTTCCAGTGATGTCGCGAGTGTCTGCCGGGAGGCGTGGATAACGCAGTAGCAAACATGAAGCCCTGTCAGACGTAGCTGGCAGGGCTTCAGTGTGTGTTGACGGCAGTAGCCGACGGCAACGTCAGCGGACGGTGGCTCCGCACGCCGGCAGGTCGTCGTGGGTCGACTCGTCGTTGGCGTGGCCATCAAGGGCGGTGCTGAGAGTGTCGATCGCGTATCGCTGGAGGCGTATTCGGACGTGAGCGTAGACGGTGGCGGTGACGCGGATGTGGGCGTGGCCCAACAGTTCCTTGATGACGACGAGGTCGACGCCTTGTTCCAGGAGCAGGGTGGCGGTGGAGTGTCGGAGGTCGTGGAAGCGGATGCGGCGGAGGCAGGCCTTGCTGAGGAGCGTGGTGAAGGTCCGGGTGAGGCTGGTCGGGGCGATCGCTCTTCGCTCTGGGGTGGTGAACACGTACCTGCTGTGCTGCCACTCGGCGCCTGCCGTGTGGGGGTTGCGCGGACGCGCCGCACAGAGAGGAGCTGTTCAAAGTTTCTTTACTGGTTCAAGGGCGTCCCGCTGGCGCGGGCCGCCGCGCGCCAGCGGCCGGTGACCGCCGCCCGCTCCTGTCTGCCGCCCCGCTGGCGACGCCCACCGGCCACTCGGCACGCATAAGGCCCGGAAGCATAAGCCGGAGCCCCAACCGGAAGCCTCGGTCCGACCGCTCAGCAGCAGACCGGCCGGGCACCCGAGTGGCCGTTCGGCGAGCTCGCGCCGTGCGATGTCGGCACCCCGGCGGTGCTGCCGTGCTGGATGCCTGGTGCCTGGTGCCTGGTGCCTGGTCGGGGCCGTGACGATGGAGATAACTGGGCTGATGCCGGTGCGGGGTTGAGTGAGGCACCTGTGGCGGGTGATCGGTCGGCTTGGCCGCCGTCGTGGCTGACTTTCTGTGGTTGAGGCCAGAACTCCCACGGCCATGAGCAGGGCACGCACGTGAAGGCCCATCCCTGCCGGGCTGACGGGGGCGGGGAGCCTCGTTCAGCCGCGCCCGGCAAGGACGGGAGCCGGATGGGTCAGCGCGGTGCGGTGTCTGGGAGGGCGGGGCGCGTCATATCTGGCGCCGGGTGATGATCTCCCGGTAGGTGTGGTGAGACGGGTTCTGGCCGCAGTGCTGCAGCACCCAGTCCTGCGGCTCGGCGAAGTCCTCGCTTGTCGGCGAGGTCTCGCCGTCCACGGCGCACTGCATCGCGTGCAGCACCGGCTCCGCGTCCGGCTCGCGGTCGGGCTGGAGAGTCCAGGTCTCGTAGCGCAGGACCGAGCGAGGGGTCACCGTCCCCACCTCCGGTTGGCCACGGCCACCTTGGCACTCAACTCCTCGGCCGGGGTCGGCGGACGAACGTCCTTGGGCGGCACGTCCCACTCCCGGCCACCGCGCGGCGGCCGGAGTTGCACGTACGGCCCGACATGCCCCATCACTACGCCCACCGTGCCGTTCCTCCGGTCGACCAAGACGGCGCCCACGCCGGGCGAGACGCTGTGCTCGACCGCGTCAGGGTTGCGGGCCGTCATGGTGACCACCCCGGCGAGGCGGTCCGCGACCGGGCATCCAGTCGCAGGGCGGGAACACAAGTGGCGGTGCTCTTACGCACGTTGACACTCTTCGACGGCTCGGACCGTGCCCCTGGGTGGTGTCGGTGCCGCAGGGTCGGCACCGATCCTCACGTCGATCACCGGGACGAAGGAACCTCCACCAAACCCCACTCCGGGACGTCCCACGCCGTGTAGAACGTCCCTGGTGCCGTCCTGAGATGTAAGAGGAGAACTTGCCGAACGAGAGACTACGAGTTGTCATGGCGGCCGGAGGCTGGACGTACGCCGCCCTCGCTCAGGAGGTCGAGGTCGACCCCAAGTCGGTCGAGCGCTGGGTGAGCCTCGGGCGCATCCCACGTCGTGCCACCGCCCTCCAGGCGGCCAAAGCCTTGGGCGAAGACGTGCACGCACTCTGGCCGGCGCTCCGCCAGGCCCGCCCCGCCCGCGCCATCAGTCCCGAGCTGGTGGCGCTCTACGAGCAGCGGGCCGATGTCCCCGTTTCGGCGTTCACCGACCTGATGGCCCAGGCCCGGGAACGGATCGACATCCTGGTCTACGCGGCCGTCTTCCTCCACGAGGCGTACCCGCGGTTGAACGAACTTCTCACCGAACGCGCCGCCGAAGGCTGCACCGTCCGCATCGCGATCGGGGACGCTGACAGCGCTACCGTCCAAGCCCGGGGCAAGGAGGAGCGGTTCGGCCATGGCATCGAATCCCGCTGCCGCCTCGCGCTCATGCACTACAGGCCGCTCGCCGGCACCCCCGGCATCGAAGTCCGCTTCCACGAAACCACGCTCTACAACTCCCTCTACCGCATCGACGACCAACAACTCGTCAACGCCCATGTCTGGGGCGTCAACGCGTACGCCGCCCCTGTATGGCATCTTCGCCGGCACGAGACAGGCGGCATGTTCGACACCTACGCCGAGAGCTTTGACGCCGTATGGGCAACTGCAACCCCCGTACAACAGGAAGGCTGACCGTGGCCCGCACCGAGTACTACGACGACCCGAACGCGCCCAAGCCGAACAGCATGGTCGTCGCCGCGTCCGCCGTCGTCACCGACGACCACGGGCGCATCCTCCTCCAGCGCCGCCGCGACAACGGCCTATGGGCCCTGCCCGGAGGCGGCATGGACCTCACCGATTCCCTGCCGGGCACGGCCGTCCGCGAGATCAAGGAAGAGACCGGTCTCGACGTCGAGATCACTGGCCTGGTCGGCACCTACACCGACCCGAAACACATCATCGCCTACACCGACGGCGAGGTCCGCCGCCAGTTCAACGTCTGCTTCACCGCCCGCATCGCCAGTGGTCAGCTGGAGATCTCCGAGGAGTCCACCGAACTCAGGTTCGTGCCGCCGCATGAGATCGAGCAGTTGCCGATGCACCACACCCAACGACTCAGGCTCCAACACTTCCTGGAACAGCGCGAAAAGCCGTACCTGGGCTGAACCGTCTGACGGCAGTAGCGACGGTAACAACCCCGCACAACCACGAACGCCCACGCACTTCACCGGACCAGCAAACTGCGCTTGACCTGCGAAAAAGCAGGTAGAGGGGTCCGCGTAGCACACGTACCTATGTGCTGGCGGGCGGGACACCGGTTCTAGTTCACAATGCGGGCTGCGATGAGTGGGCTGTTAAGAATGCCGCCAAGAATGGCGGCGACATCTTCACATTCCACGGTCCGGGTGGGAAAAGGCTCCCCATGGGCCCGTATCGACCTAAGGGGCCTGGTACTCCAGAACTCGACGAGAGTTGGTTTCATCACACTGTGGTGGTCAGGGGCGGGAAAGTCTACGACCAATGGGCGCCGAGGGGAATTAGCGTTGACGAATTCAAGAAACGCTTCGACTATGGAGATGACATTGATTTTGGATTCTAGCCGTGAGTGAGCCGTTGCGTGAATTCCTTCCCGAACTAAAAAAGCATCACGGTATCTATGTCATGCGGCGAACCTATGAAGGAACCTGCGCGTTCCTTTCGGGGTACGAATTGGGTTCGGGTCACTACTTCCTGAAGGAATTCCATAGCTGGCTATTGCCTCGACGGAAGGGGAGGTCGGAGCTTTTCTGGCCTCTTCTCGTGCTCTGTGAAGTTTATTGCGATGGCGCACTGCCGGACATCAGATACTTCACGCCTGAGCAGGATGAACAGATGGTGGCGGTGCTCTTTGTTCTGCTGGATGAGTTCTTCAGCGCGGCGGATAAACCGGAAATGGCTGAAAACTGAGGGCCTGTAGGCTCGAAACCATGGAAAAATATTCCGTAGTCGAATGATCGAAGTTACTGTCCGCTGAAGTCTGTTCGGCGGGACAGCGCCGTTGGTCCTCACCGTGGACGACCAGCACACGTACTATGCGCTGGCGGGAACCACGCCGGTCCTGGTTCACAACTGCGGTAGCAGGCCCGATGGACCGGATCCCGACGGAAATATCGTCTACCGTGCGCTGGCTGAGAATGATGACCCTGCAATGGGATTGACGGCTAGGGCTCCCGGCAATGCAGGGGTCAGTCCTCTGTCGCATGTTGCCGGAAAGAAGCTGACGCCATGGATCTCGACAACCAAGAACCCCGGCATTGAATTCGATAAGTACAACCAAGGTCATGGGGTGGTTGCGATCGACCTAAGGCGCATTCCGTATAGCTACGTGGATATCTCTTCTGGCCCGTTCCCGTCGAGTAGGAGGCATAGCGCCTACGCCAGGAAGGACTCAGAAGTTTTGGTCTGGCAGAATATTCCGGCGGAAGCGATCGTCGGACACTGGCCTGGAGGATGAACATGGATGACCTGCTGGAACTTCTAGACGAAGCATGGGATGACGAGTCTGGATTTCTCGGAAAGCTTCGGTCCGGAGAATTTGATCTCGATGCTGGCGAAGCGTACGTAGCGCTACTTTCTCGGATTCCCCCGATCGGTGAGACTGTGGAAGCGAGACTCGTACAACTCATCTGGTTCGCCCCCATGTTCATCGAGTGGCAACTGGAGCGAGCCGCCAAGAGCGAGGATGAGCTTAAGCAGCTAACTCGCATTGCGACTCAGGTGCACGAAGCGGTATCCAACGTTCTCGGGATTCCGTAAGTCACTTCACTTCTTCGGGTCTGTAAGTAAGTGCCAGGCAGTGAAGGGGAAGTGCTGCGGAAAATATCAAAACAGAGAGCCCTGCCGGACGCAGTCCGGCAGGGCTCTCTGGGCGTTTGACGGCAACGCTGACGGCAACGTCAGCGGACGGCTGCTGCGTCGGATGGGTCGTCAGGTTCGTCGTTGGCCAGGCCGAGCATGGTGCCCAGGGTGTCGATGGCTTGGCGCTGGAGTCGGAGTCGGACGTGTGCGTAGACGCCGGTGGTGACGCCGATGTGGGCGTGGCCGAGGAGTTCTTTGATCACGACGAGGTCGACGCCTTGTTCCAGGAGCAGGGTGGCGGTTGAGTGGCGGAGGTCGTGGAAGCGGATCGTCCGGAGTCCTGCGCTGTGGATGAGGCGGCGGAAGTGGCGGGTGAGGTTGGTGGGGTCGACCGGCCTGCCCTTCGGGGTGGTGAAGACGAGCCCGTTGTCCGCCCAGCCCGTTCCGGCGGCCTGGCGCTCTTCCTGTTGCCGTTCCTGGTGGGTCTTGAGGGAGCTGATGCATTCGGTGGGGAGGGCGATGCGGCGTTCGGATGCGAGGGTCTTGGTGTTCAGGACGGTCAGGCCCTGGCTGCGGGTGCGCTGGAGAGAGCGGTGGATGGTGGCGGTGCCGCCGTTGAGGTCGAGGTCTTCCCAGTGGAGGCCCAGGAGTTCGCCCTTACGGAGCCCGGTGCGCAGGGCGAGTTCGTACAGGGCGTGGAGCCGGTCGCCGCTGGCTCGGTAGAGGAACTGACGTGCTTCGACGGCGGTGAGAGGCTGGGAGCGTCTCGGCCTGGGCGTGGTGGCTTTGACGTTCCGGGCGACGTTGCGCGGCAGTTCGTCCTCGCGGACAGCGTGTTCGAGGGCGGACTTGAGGACCGCGTGGACGTACGTCACGGTCAGCGGTGAGAGCCGCTTTCCGCAGCACTGGCCGATGGCGCAGCAGGATCGCCGGACGGAGTCCCGTTCCTGGGCGCAGCACTGGCAGGTGGTACGGAGCCCGTCGAGGAAGGTGCGCACGTCGCGGGTGGTGAGCCGGGCGAGCTTCTTGACGCCGAGGCCGGGATTGAGGTGGAGACGGATCGAGGCGGCGTAGCGGGTGTGGGTGTTCTCCCGCAGGTGGTGAACGGCGACGCCGTCCAGCCAGTACGCGAGATAGGCGCTCACCGTGCTGTCGGCTGCTGCGACGGGGAGACCGCGGTTGCTGGCGGCGATCTTCTCGGTGAGCTTGGTCAGCGCGTCTTTACGGGTAGCACCGTAGACGCGGACGCGCTTACGGGTGTTGCCGGGGGCGAGGACGTATCCGGCGGCTTCCCAGCGTCCGTCCTTACGCTGGTAGACGGTCCCGTCGCCGTTCGCACGGGTGCGGGAGCGGCGGGACGAAGCGGGGCTGGCTGTGGTCATTAGGCGGCTTCCTGTTCCAGGCGGGTGCGGATGAAGTCGGTGAGGGCGTGGGTGGGGATGCGGCGGGCGCGGCCGAGGGTGATCGAGGCGAGCTGGCCAGAGCGGAGCAGGTCGTAGACGGTGGAGCGGCCGAGCTGGAGGCGGGCCATCACCTGGGGCACCGTGAGCAGATCCAGCGCCGGTGCCGCCTCCGCGTGGAGGACAGCGAGCGGGGGCGAGGCCATCAACAGCCCCCTTCGGCCGCGAACTGCCGTTCCAGTTCCTTGCGGTGCCAGACGTGGGCGGCGAGGAGCGCGGCGCCGGGGCTGTAGCCCGAGCCGAGGTAGTCCCAGCGACCGACGACGAGTGTGGTCGTCGGGTCGAGGTCGGGCAGGCCGGCGCGGATGCGGGCCTGTTCGGTGCGCCAGGAGCGGCGGGCGTCGCGCAGCGCGCCCAGGGTGGTGGAGTAGCTGCGGGACTTGGTGGAGAAGTGGCCCCGGAAGCCGAGCATGTGTGCCCACTTCCGGAGCTTGAGGTGGGCGAATTCCGGCAGCCTGCCCAGCTCCCAGCAGGTGCGGATCATCTGCCGGACGTGCCGGGCGACGGCGAGCCGGGACAGCGGCAGAGCCTGCCCGGTGCCGTCGCACGCGGTGCACGGGAGCGGAGTCCCGTGGGGCAGGAGGGTGGCGCCGCGTCCCTGGCAGGGGCGGCAGAACAGGGCGCGGTCGAGGGCACCGGACGCATCGGCGGACTTCGTGGCGTACTTCGCCACGTAGGCGGCCACGGCCTGGTCGGTGAATTCGGCGTCGGTGCCGAAGGCCGTGATCTCGCGTACATCGAGCTGCTCGCCCCAGCCGAGTTCGCGTTCCCCGACCGCATCCGACTCGACCGTGACGCGGACCCGTGCGGCGGCGGCGCGTACGGCGTCGGTGAGCACGGCGACGGTGGCGTAGGGCGGCGGGGGCTGGCTATTGCCGTCCGGGCCATCGAGGCGGATGACGGCATGGAAGTGGACCAGGCCGCGCTGCTGGTACTCGGCGACCTTCGCGAAGGAGATCCGCAGTACCGCGTGGGCGGCCTTCTGGGTCATGCCGAGCCCGGCGGCGATCTCGCGGCGCAGGTAGGTGGTGAAGCGTGCCCACAGGACGGAGGCGTGGGCGTTGAACAGGACCGCGCCCTCGTAGTCGTACGTCGCCGGATTCAGCGGCGTCCCGATCAGAGCGTCGCTAAGTTCGTGGAACTTGCGGCAGCGGCAGCGCCGGATGCCGCCGCCGGGGGTGGTGAGGCGATTGTGGACGGGGCCGAAGGACGGCGGGGTGAGAGTGACGAAGACGCGGGGGTGGGTGCGGACGGTGTCGGGCACGGTCTTGCCGCCGGAGAGGCCGGCGCGGATGAGGTGGTAGGTGTCGGCGGCGTAGAGGCGGGAGCAGGCCGGGCAGCGGGAGGCCCGGCGGTTGCCGCACGCGGTGAGCAGGCTGCCCGTGGGCTCGTCGGAGGAGGTGTAGGAGCGCAGAACCTCACCCGTCGCCGTGTCGACGGTGGTGGTGTGGCCGGTCAGGCGGATGGGTTCGGTGCAGCCGCCGAGGTGTTCGATCTGCTGCTGTGCGCGGTCGAAGTCGGGGTGGTTGACGAGGTGGAGCAGGTCCCGCACGGCGGGGCTTGCCACGTGGCGCAGGTCCAGGGTGACCATTCGGGGCGTGTCCCTTCTGTTCGGGTGGGTGGCCCCGAGCAGCAACCAGCCGGATCTGTAGGCGTGTTGGTGCTGCTCGGGGCATGGCGAACCAGACCCGTTGGCGGGCGTGGGTTCAGAGAGGGGGATTTGCCCCGGGGCGACCGGGGCTCAGAGCTGAGCGAGTGCGGCGGTGGCCACCGGCAGGGCGACGCCCATGCGCGTGCCCAGGTGGGCGGCGGTGATGGGCGCTCCGTGCTCGGCGCGGTGGGTGTCCGCGATGCGCCGGGCTGAGTCGATCAGGGCGACCGGCAGGGCCGGGCCGGAGGCGGGCCGAGTCGTCTTGGCGACGGCGACGGGCAGAGCGGCGGCCGGAGCCGGGGCGGGCGTCGGGGGCTCGGGTACGGGTGCTTCGTCGGGCACCGGTTCAGAGATGGGGTCGGTGGCCTCCAGGTGCGGGGTGCGGCGGGTGAGGGTGTGGAACTGGGCGAGGAAGGCGGGGCCGACGTGGCCCCAGCCGAGTAGCAGGAGCGGGGCGACGGTGTCCAGGCAGGCCCGTCCGTAGCGTCCGGTCAGCAGCGGTTCGGCGGTGTTCAGGGCGAGGGTGAGCAGGCCGCACAGGTGCAGCAGTCGGGTACCGGCCTTCAACTCCGTCTTGGGTACGCCGCGCAGGGCCAGGAACCGCAGGGCGACCAGGAGTCCGACGACGGACAGGTCGACCATGGGGGCGATCAGTGGGGCGATCGGGTGGGGGACGCCGAGGCGCAGGGCGAGCGCCCAGACGTTGCCGAAGGAGAAGACGAAGGCCAGGGCCGCGATGACCGCCATGACCACGGTCACGGTGCGCCGGGTGAACCGTTCCTCCGTCATATCCTCAAACTCCTTTCTGGTGTGGGTCGTTCGGTCTACTTGACGAGCGGGGCAGAGGCGCCGCCCGGTCCTTCGTCGTCGGGGAACGTCCGGCCGGTCGAGTCGAGGAGGGCGTCCAGGCACAGGGCGGGATCGGCGGTCAGATCAGAGGTGTCCTCGGCGACGCGGGCGGCGTCGGCGTCTGAGACGTAGGGGGTGCGGATGCGGGTGTAGCCGGGGCGGCCCTGCATCGCCATCACCGCGACACCGACGTAGGCGGGGTCCTGCAAGGTGACCGGGCTGGCGTCGGGCCAGTTGCGGATGTCGTCGCCCAGCGCGGCCACCGCGGCTTCCACTGTCTTCTGCGCGAAGGACACCCCGATGGGGCACACGTCACGGATGAACGTCGGGAGGGCGTCGCCAGTGGTCTTCTGGCTGATCAGGATCACCAGGATGCCGACGCTGCGGCCCTTCTTGACCAGGTCCTCCACCAGCCGGGCATTCTCCGCCGTCAACGCGCCCAAACGTTTCGTCTCGGCGTCGCTGCCCTTGTACTCGCGGAAGAACGTGTGCGCCTCGTCGATGATTAGGACCGTGAGCGGCCACTGCGGCGAGGGGCCGACGTGCCACATGTTCTTCACGCCCAGTACGTCACGGATGGTCGAGGACCGGCGTCGACGCAGCTCCACCAGCCGCTTGAACAGTGCGTTGGCTTCGTCGAGGTCGTCACCGCAGAACGCGAACATCCGCTTGGCGAGGTCGGCGTAGTCGCCCTCCGAGGCACGTGACACCTTGCCGTCCGCCGTCGCGATCTGCACGGCCGGGGAGGGTGCGAAGTCGCAGACGAACTTGTTGACGGTCGAGGTCTTGCCCGCGCCGGGGGTGCCGGCCACGGTCACGCCGGGCACGTTGGCCAAGGACACGCACACCTGGGCGGCGTACTCGTCCACGCCCAGCTCCCAGCGTGTCAGGTCCGTGGGCGGGTGGCCGGTGGGCCGGTGCCCGGTCGGCGTGGTCAGCGGGTCGGAGCGCACGCCCCGGATCACTACTCGGCCGGGGCCGTCCGGCAGGACAGAGACTCGCGTGCACCGCCAGGCGTCCGCCAGGAACCGCGCTGACTTCTGGTACTCCTCCAGCCCGACCTGCGGCAGCGTCTTCGCCCGCACGACCACGCCGAACCGGTCCGGCTTCGCCTTGATCCGAGGCGTCAGCACCCGAGGCGCGGGGGCGGGGCCGTCCTTGGACGCGGTGATCTGTGCGAGCAGCCCCGGGGTCTTGTCGGTGACCGTCAGCCCGGCCATCCGCGCGAGCCGCACCCAGCCCCAGCGCACCCGGACGGCCTGCCACATGCCCACCCGCGTGCCCCGGTCAGCCCGCACGTAGCGCACCACCGTCGCCAGCAGCCACACACCGACCAGCGCAGTAGCGATCGGCAGCGCGTACGACGCGTATCCCTTGATGGCTTCCATGTCAGACCCCCTCTTCGCGTATCAGGCGGAGTACGTGGACCAGGTCCAGGCGGGGCGCGTGCTCCGGGCTCAGGACGAGCAGATCGAGCACCGCGGCCGAGACGGCGAACGCGGCCTTTCCCTCGGTCCCCGGCAGGGGCCGGAGCGGGTGCAACTCCCGCTCCGGCGCAGGGTTTTCGAAACGGATCACTGGGCCGCCTCCACCGTCACCAGCTCCAGACGGGCGGCCCGGTAGGCGACGCCGTCGGAGAGCTGACCGTTGAAGATCCGCGCCCACGGGGTCGCGAACAGCTCGACGGGCCGCACCATCACGCCCGGTTTGAGCCCGGCGGCCAGGCCCGTCTCCGGGACCGTGATCTTCAGGACCTCGGCCCGGCCGTCCTCCATGAGCATCACCGTCACCGCGTAGAGCGACGCACCGGTCTCCCGGTCGGTGGCGACCTCCCCGGTCTGCTGATCCTTGATCTTCAGCGCCGGGTCGGTGCCCGCGATGCACACCGCCGACGGCAGCAGAGCAACACGGATACGGGTCATGGCCATGCCATCACATCCTCGTTCGATGGAGTCGCTTGATCGACTCGCCATGACCATAGCGGGACACTCGCTACACCCGCAACACTCGATTCGTATCGATACACCGATACGGCTGGAACGCCGAGGACGCCCGGGTGTGCCGCGACTGCTGGCGCCGCTACCCTCGTGCCATGAAGCTGCCCCTGGGAGAGGACCCCCGGCCGCCGTACGTCCAGGCCGCCGACGTCCTGCGCGCCGCCATCCACGACGGCGAGCTGCGCCCCGGCGAGCGGCTCCCCGCCGCACGCGAGCTGCAACGACGCTTCGGCATCGCCAGCTCCACGGTCCAAAACGCCCTGCGGCTCCTCAAAGACGAAGAGCTGATCTACTCCGTCCTCGGCCGGGGCAGCTACGTCCGCGCGCCGAAGCCGACGGTGACCACCGAAGCGGAGACGGACGCGGCAGACGAAGGCGAGATCGATCCCGGCGAGTCCGATCCTGAGTACACCGGTCTTGCTGGCCTCCGGCACGGCTGGCAGACCGCCACCAGCCCCGCTGACGATCCCCGCCCCCCATACGTGCGGACCGCGGACGAGCTCCGCAAGCAGATCCAGGACGGCCGGCTCGCGCCAGGTGCCAAACTTCCGTCCGCCCGTGACCTGCAAGCCCAGTACGGCATCGCCAACTCCACCGCACAGAACGCCCTGCGCGTCCTCAAGGAGGAGGGGCTGATCTACTCCGTGCAGGGCCGGGGCGTCTTCGTCCGCCAGCTCAGCCCGCGCGATCAATTCCTAAAGCGCTACAACGAGACGCTGGAGGAGATGGCCGCCCAGCACCGGGCGGACGAGGAAGCGGTACGGCTCAGCGGCAAGACTGATGACGAGGTAGCCGCCGAACTCGCCGCCGCCGAGGAGCGGTTTGCCAAGGCCAGCACCGAGTTCGAAGCCGCCACCGCCCACCGCGACGCCATGCGCGCCGTCATGGACCAACGCAAGCGCCTCAGCGGCAACTACACGCCCGAGGAAGCTGCCGCCAAGGCGCAGCGTCTCGAGGAACGGCTGAACGCACCGAGGCGCAGACGCTGAACTGACCGCATGCGGTGCACGTTCTCCGCATTCTCCGCCTGAGCTGTTCAGAGTTTCTTTACTTGATCAAGGCGGCCCGCTGGCGCGGCCCGCGCGCGCTCCGGCCCGGTGGGGCCGCCGCCCGCTCCTGTCTCCGCCCCGCTGGCGACGGCCCCGCCGGTCCGGGCGCGCAACAGCCAGCACAGCGAACTCTTTCCGGGGCTCCGCCCCAGACCCTGCCCCTCCCTCCGAGGGGCAGGGGGCCGTGTGCGAGTGCGGCTGCGTCGTGGTGTGGGGTTCACGGTCGCGGTAGGCGACCCCTCGTCGCCCGGTCACCGGAGGCGTACCAGGAACCCCCGGGGGCCGCCAAGGCCGAGCGCACGCGTCACGAAGTGAGCCTTGGCGGCCCCCGGAGAACCCTGGTACGGCGAAGCTGCCCGACCGACGAGGGATCCCCTCCCACTCAGGTCTGGAATCTGCCGGAGGCTGGCTCCGGCCGGCGGACGGCCAACTCCGAGGGCGCTCAGGACGCCAGCAGTTCGGCGACTTCGGGCACGTCGCGATAGGCCCGCAGTCGATCGAGCACGATCCTCGTGCGTTCCGCCGTGCGTTCGCTGCCGCTTTGCCCGAGGGTGAGCATCCGGCCCGCTGTTCCCGCTGCGGCCTCGGGCTCGTTGGCATCGACGTAGGCCACCGCCAGCCAGGAAAGGTACAGCGCCAACTCCCGGGCGTGGCTGGCGTCGTATCGTCCGAGCACGTCCGTCAGCAGCGGTACGGCCCGCAGCGGGCGCCGCAGTTCGGTGTAGACGCGGGCCTCCATGACCTGCAATTCCCCGGCGTCCATCCAGTACAGGTACGACGGAGATTCGGCGTCGGCCGAGTCCTCGGACAGAGCCTCGGCTGCTTCCCCGAGGGCGGTCATCGCCGGGCGGTCCTGCCCGGCACGGGTATGCGCCCAGGCGACACGGTCCAGGTACAGCGCGCGAGCCTTCGCCGGGGCGTCCGGACCCGCCTCCTCCAGCGCGGCGCGGGCCAGCCCGACCGCGTCGGCAGTGTGCCCGGTGTTGCTCCACTGATAGGCCAGCGAGCCCGCCACGTTCCCGGACAGCACGCCGTCCCCGGCGGCCCGTGCGGCGCTCATGCCGAGCCGGTAGATGCGCTCCGCCTCCGCATGCTCCCCAGCGTCGGACGCGACCCACCCGGCGATCTGTGCCAACTCCCCGATAGCCCTAAGCAGTTCACGGCCGACCTCCTCGGTATGCGCACCCTCCCGGTAGAGCTTCACCGCCGCCCGCAACTCGCGCAGGGCGGGACCGATCAGATCCTTGCCGTAGACCACATCGTCAGCCAGCCGCAGGCCATGGACCCGCTGGGCCAGGTCGGCCACCTGCCCGGCCCCGATCCGGCGGCCCGTACGAGCACGTAGCGGGTCCAGTGGGTCGCCCTCGGGCAGGAAGTCGGCGACGGACCGGACACGCGGCGCGGACTCGACCGGCTGAACGGCCTTCGCCATCTCCAGCATCTCGCGCGGCACCTGAAGCACCTGCGCGAGGAAGGGCAGCCACTCCCGCGGAGACCGCGTCCCGATCTCCCAACGGGACACGTCATTTCGCGTCGGCGGAACGCGCCCAGGAGCAGCCTCAGCCAGAGCCTCGGCGAGCCGCTGCTGACTCCAACCACGCGCCAGGCGCAGCCGCCTGACCAGTTCCCCGACCGTTTCCCGCACCCCACCAGCTTGGCAGACAGCAAGGCAGACGCGTTGGCTCCTCCGCAAGGTCCACGCCAGCGGGACGCTGATCAGCAACCCCGGGTTGAGTCGAGGAGAGGGCAACAAGATGGCTGAGCATGCGACACCGTGGCCAGAGGGTCCGGCTATGCAGGAGCCGCGCCTGCTGCCGTGGGCCACCGCCGAGGGGAAACCCTGCTACCTCAGCACCGACGGCCGCGGCTACCTCGCCACCTTCGCCGACAACATCGAGTCGGTACAAATCGGTTTGGGTGCGGAGTTGCTGGAGTACGCCCGAGACACCATGGCCCCCGGCGCGAAGATCCTGTCGGCCACCGAATACCGCTGGCTGGCCTGCCGGTTGACCGAAGCCCTCTCCGACGCCCTCCGGGTCGCCGACTCACGCGGACAACGCCTCCCGGGCCCGGAGGAGGAAGCGGAAGCGGGCGAAGATGTCTGACCCCACGAACACCGACGCACCAGCCCGCAGTACTGCCCGTGGCCGCTTTCGATTTCGCGAATACCACGTGACTACTGTCCCCGACACCTTGGCCCTGCCGACCGTCGCGGCGGAGTGCGTCACCGGAGAGGACCGCAACTGCGGTGCCACCTCCGGCCCCCTGCACACCCCGGACGAACTGACCCGCTGGATTGCCGGACACTGCGCCGCCACCGGCCACGAGCTGTACGAACAGACCACCCGCACCCTCCTCCGCGCCGAGCCCGGAGCCTGGCAGTAAAGTCCCCTGCGCCAGCACCACTTCACGTACGACACGACCGCGCGGGCCATACCGCCTGACGGCAGTAGCGACGGCAACACCCACGGATTCCACCGCACAACCACGGACACCAGCGGAACCCGAAACCGCCGCTGATCTGCGAATACGCAGATAGAGAGGGGCCACGTAGCACACGTACTATGCGCTGGCAGGTGCTAAGCCGGTCCTCGTCCACAACTCAACTCCCTGTGGTCCGGCTGTGTGAGCCGGCGCCAATTTGTTGACTCTCACGGGATCGGAAATAGCTCGTATCTAGAATGTCGCAAACCGAATGGGAAAGCCGATATCGGTAGTCGGGAGTAGAACATTGGGGCCACGCTCGGTAGCCAACCCAGATGTTGTGGGCCACTTGTCGGATTGGGGCTTCGTGATCACGGGTAATAACAGCCGCATGAAGCATTCCGTGTCAAGCTCGCTCCCGAAGGCCGACATTACTGTGGGTGTCGGTAGGTGGCAGGATGTATTTACCGGACTGCTTGACACGGCAAGGCCGAACGTAACCTTCCATCCTCAGGGAAAGTAATGACTGAAAGGGAAATTGCAGCCGCGGTCTTGGCTGTTTCAGGGAACTATGCGGTCGTCCATTTGGAAGGGCGTAGATATCCCGCACTTGCGGTACAGGGGGACTCTCTGAAAATCCTCCATGAGATTATTGAAGAGCTGGCTGGAAATCTGGAGTCTGGAGACTTGGGTGAGGCCAGTTTCCCCCTTGGGGAAATCCAGTCGGCGGTTTCGTCAATGGTGTCGGCTTTTGAAGCGGCGTCGGCCGAGAATGGGTTCGAGCTCCCATATGCTCGATAAGCCGAGATCCGTCTGAGGTGGGGGCCTCGCCAGAGAAAGACAAGTCCGGTACCCGGGTGGCCGCCGTCGGCGGTCGTCAGTGTGTTGCCGACGGCGGCTTTGGTGCCGGATTCCTCTCAGGCCTTGCAGTCGTTGCGGTTTCCGGCGAGCGGCCGGCCGATCACGACGACCAGGCGGGTACCGGCGTCGATGATGACCTGGTGGTCGGTCGAGTACCTGTAGTTCTTCGACTGCCCGGTGACCGTGTGGTCGCGGGTGGGAACGAGGGTGCCGTCCACGATGAGCACGGTGTCCTTGGTGAACCGCTTGCGGGGCTGGAGAGCGCGCATCGGCCCGCGGTGATCGGTGATCCGGTCCGCCGCCGACTCGGAAAGGCCGAACAGCGGGGCCAGTTGGCGCATGGTCCTGTTCGTGCGCCAGTAGGCCGCGACCAACAGGACCAGGTCCTCAAGCGGCAGGCTCCAGGGTCGGCCCATGCGGACCGCGTGGGCACCCTCACTCCGCAGGACCGCCGCCAACTCCCCGAACAGGCGAGGGCCCAGCCCGGTGAACGGTGCTGTCCAGGACGACTCCGACGCCGTGATCACACCGGTCACGCCGAGATCTGCCTACCGCGTACGGCGGCCCGCGGCACCCGTCAGTCGGGCAGGTTGCCGTCGCCGCCCAGATTGGCGACCATGCGACGCAGGACGTTGATCGTGGTCACGAAGTCGGCCGTGTCAATGCCTTCGTGCACCTGCTGATGCACGCGCAAGTTGCGCTCCTCGGCCCGGACGCGCCCGTCCTCGCCCGCCTCGGTCAAAGTCATGAGCCCCGCATCCTCCGTCAGCCAACCGCGGCCGACGAGGTCATCGAAGACACCGCTGAAGTCGATCCCGAGGTCGTCCCACTTCGCCAGCCGCTCGATCAACGCTGCGCGGGTCCACTTACCCGGCTCCCCGGCGACGTGGTTGAGCGTCCACCAATGAGGCTGTGTGAGGCCCTCCACCGCCAACTGCTCACGGATGGCTCCGACCACCAGCCGGCATGCCACGCCAGTCCATGCTCCGATGGGCTGAGCAGCCAACTCCCTCTGCGAGTACTCCCTGAGCGTCGCGCTCATGTGCCCCTCCTTGTGATCAACGGAATGTGATCAACGTAGAACCTCAGGTTCGGTTGAGGTCAAGGCGGTTTCACTCGCTGGGGATTGCGGCGCCGCATGCAGCCCGCACGACAGGCAAGAGGCCGCACAGGATGGGCCACTTGCCCACGCCGGACGCACCGGACGCACCGGCCACGACCTGTTCCGGTGTGCCGTCACTGACCACGCCAAGGTCACCCGAGCCGACTGGAAGCCCGTCGGCAGTTGGAGACTCCCTATAGATTTGCGGTTCGGCGCGAACGTGACGCGATGTCCGGGTTCCGGCCCTCAAGGTCGGCCCTGGGGTGGGGATATGGGCGTGAGAAGCAGAAGAGGCATATTGCTGGGTGCGACCGTGGTGGCCGCGGGAGGGGTCGGCGTGATCGCGACGAATGCCTCGTCCTTCCGGGCGTCACCGGGTGATTCCATACGCACGTTGGCTTCTCTGCGGGGCTCGCTGCCTGCCGCTTGTGCGCGCGTCATGGCCCTTGATCTGGCCGGTGATCCGGCAGGTCGGAAGCCCCGAGAGCTGAAGGCTGCCCTGGCCCGGTTGCAGCAGTCGGTTTCGGCGGCCGACGAGGGCGGCGTTGACGTCTGGCTCGCGTTGGGGAGCCGTGTCTTTGCCGGAGGGGTGCCCGGAGGGGTGCCCGGAGGCGCGCAACGTCCTCGTCAACTGAAGGAAATGCCGGCCTCTGCCGGAGATCTGCTCGACCCGGAACAGTCGCACGGTGACGTGCTCGTGCAGGTGACCGGGGCCGGCAAGAGGGCGGTGCGGGAAGCTGCCGAGCAATTGGTGGGGCAGGCTGCTGGATGGCGTGTGCGGTGGCAGGTCGACGGGGTCCGGGACGAGAACCGGGTCGAGGCCGGTAGGGGGCTTTCCCGTAATCCGTTCCATTTCACCGAGGGGTTCGGGAATCCGGGCACCGAGCGCGAGATCGCCGACCGGGCCGTTGTGCGCAGTGGGCAGGGGGAGCCGGACTGGGCCGTGGGCGGCAGCTATCAAGTGGTGCGGATCGTGCGGTTCGCGACCGAGCTGTGGGACAAGGATTCCGTCCGCGAGCAGGAGCGCATCATCGGGCGCCGGCGCGACGGCCGGTGGCTCGACGGAACCCCGACCGACGAACAGCCCGGCTTCGCGGCGGACCCCGACGGCAGGGCCACACCACTGGATTCGCATGTGCGGCTCGCAGCCCCCGATCGGCGCAACCCGCCGCCCCTGGTGCGCCGCAGCTACAACTACGACCGTGGCAGCGGCGACAGCGGGCTGATCTTCTCCTGCTTCCAACGGGACCTGGGCCAAGGGTTCGAGGCCGTGCAGAAACGTCTGGAGGGCGAGGCCATGGCCAAGTACATCCTCACCACCGGCGGCGGGTACTTCTTCGTGCCGCCGCCCGGGGACGCCTGGATCGACGCGCTGTTCGCTCAGGCCACCGGGAACGCGTAGAAGATCCGGTCGCGTTGCACGACGGCCGTACCCCCGGCCGTCAGTACCCGGTACGGGGCGGTGACCGTGGGGCCCTTCGGGTCCTGGACGCCGATGTCCTGGAACTTCCACAGCCGTCGCCCGTCCTCGGCGGCGAACGCGGTGACCTGGGAGCCGTCCGAGGCCAGCAGGGTCCGGCCGGTCGTGCTGAGGGTGACGGCGGGGGCGGCGGTGGTGATGGCCGCCTCCGTCGAGCGGCGCCAGCGCAGCCGCCCGGTCTCCCGTTCGACCGCGCCCACCTCCTGGTTGCGGTTGGTGGTGTGCAGCACGGTCCCGGTGACCACGGGAGTGCCGTACGGGGTGCCGCCGGTGCCGTTCAGCGTCCACTTCGGTTTGCCGGACGGGGTCTCGAAGGCCTGGAGGTCGTCGCCCACCGCCGCGTACAGCAGGCCCCGGTCGTCGCCCATGGCCGCCGCGTCCGGGGCGACCGTGCCGAACTGCTTGCTCCACAGCGCCTTGCCGGTCCTGCGGTCGAAGCTCCGGAAGACCGCCTTGCCCTTGGCGGCCCTGACATCGCCGGGGGCGAGGGTGGCCGGGCTCTGACGTACCACCAGGTCGTCCTGGCGGGCCGCGATCAGCCGGTGGACGGGGGCGGCGGTGCCGCGCCCGGCAGGTACGGGGGTCCGCCACAGCTGCTCGCGCCGCACGATGTCGTACGCGAAGAGGTAGGCCTTGACGACCTGCCTGTCCTTGCCGCGCTTCTTGCCCTTCTTCGGGGGCGGGGCCTTGACCGTGACCGTCTCGGAGCCGGTGAACCAGATCACCGGGCCGGACGCGCCGACGAACGCCGGCGCCGAGAGCTTCGGCATCTGAGGGGACAGGGCCGCGTGTTCCGCCCGGTGCACGGTCTTCCCGTTCTTCGGCGACAGCCAGAGGAACCCGGAGGGGGCGGCGACGAAGCAGAGGTCCTTGCCGGCGGGGAGGGCGGCCTCCGCGTCGGCGGCGTCCGCGTTCTGCCAGGTCCGGCGTCCGGTGCGCAGGTCCACGGCGGTCGCGCCGTTCTTTCCGGTGAGCACCAGCAGCCGCTCGTTCCAGATGGCGGCGGTGAGCGGTGCCGGTTCCGTTGCCGGGTGCGTGTACACCCAGTGGGGTTGCGGCGGCAGTCCCGCGACGGCGGGACCGCTGTGGCCCGGCGCGGGCTCGGGATCGTCCGTGTCCCCTCCGTCACCGCCCAGCGCCAGCACACCGCCGCCACCGACGACCAGTCCGGCGGCCCCGGCGGCGAGCCCGATCAGCAGACCGCGCCGGTCCACGGCGGGGGAGGGGGCCGCGGCGCGACCCGTGGAGGCCGGGAGGGGGCGAGGGGCCACCGGGACCATGGGCGGAGGTACGGCGGGCACCCCGCCGGGCAGGGCGGGGGCCGCGGGACGGCCGGTGAGTTCGGGGGGTACGGACAGCTGGGTCGTCGGCCGGTCGGTCCGCGGGACATGGCGCCCGATGTCCCCGAGCTGAGCGGTCCGGGTGTCCAGGACAGGGAGCGGGGCCGCGGCGGGGGCGGGGACCGCGTCGGCCGGCGCACCGGCCGCGACCGTCTCCCGTACGCGCACCCCCTGCTCCGCCACCGCGGCGGCCAGGGCCTCCGGCAGCCAGCCGCCCTTCGCCAGGCCCGCCGCCCCCTCCAGGGCCAGCTCGGCCGCCACCGCCCCGGCGCTCGGCCGGTCGGCCGGGTCCTTCTCCAGACAGCGGGCGATCAGGCCGCGCAACTCCTCGGGAACCGCGCCGAGTTCGGGCGCGGTGCGGGCGATCCGCTCGGCGCCCTCGGCGGCCGGGCCGTCGGCGAGCGGGGTCGTGCCGGTCGCCGCGTACGCCAGCAGCAGGCCCAGCACGAAGAGGTCGGAAGCCGGTCCGGGGTCCTCGCCCTCGACCTGCTCCGGGGTGAGGTAGCCGAGCCGTACGGACAACTGCCCGCCGGGCCGGGCCTCCGCGTCGGCCGCCGCGCCCAGCGGGCCGAACGCGGTGAGCCGTGGCCCGTCCTCGGCCAGCAGCACCGTCCGGGGAGCCAGGCCCTGGAGCACGGCTCCGGTGGCGTGCACCCGGGCGAGGGTCTCGGCGAGGCCCGCGCCCAGTATCCGCACGGCACGCTCGGGAAGCGGCCCGGTGAGCTCGATCGCCTCGGCGAGCGTCAGCGCCGGTACGTACGGGCCCGCCGTCCACAGCGGCTCGTCGTCGGGGGTGTCGTCCGGGTCGCCCAGCACGGGCTGGACCCAGCCGCCGGTCAGCCGGTCCGCGGTGCGGGCCTCCGCCTGGAACCGGCGCCGGAAGGCGGGGAGCGCGGCGAGTTCGGGGCGGGCGGCGGTGACCACCACCGCGTCCTCGGAGGCCGTCTCGCGCGCCAGATACTGCACGCTGCTCGCGGTCCCGCGCAATCTCGCCAGCACGGTGTACGGGCCGAAGCGGCGTGGATCGTCCTGACGCAGCGCCTCCATGGCGCACCCCCTCGCTGACCGTGCCTGGGCACCAGAGCGTCGATCTTAGACCGACCGCCCCTCGGCCCATCGGGCCCCGTACCCTCAGTCCGGCTTGGACCAGGGCCACTTGGGGCTGTGCCGCTCGCGGCCCCCGGGAGCGTACTCGTAGACCCAGCCGCGCGGGAGCCCCAGCCGCTTGGAGTGCCCGGCCGGCACCCTGCGGTACGCGTACACGGTGGGCGGACCGCCGTCGGCGGCCGGTACGGGGACCTCGTACCACTTGGGCGGATGGCCGGTCGGGCCGACGAGGACGGGCAGTACCCGCCCGTCCAGGGGCCCGCCGGTGAAGGCGGTGTTCTCGCTTCTCACCGCCCCAGTCTGACCGATCAGCCGCCCTCGGGCAGCAGATGGGCCGCCTCGCCGAGCACCGGGACCAGCCGCCGGGCCAGCCGCCCTGCCGGACCCCCGGCGGTCTCCAGCGGCAGCAGCGCCGCCACCGCCGAAGCGGTCTCCGGGTCCGTGGCCGCCGTGGCGGCCAGCAGCACCATCAACTGGTCGACCAGCCAGTCGCGCAGCTCGGCCGCGGCCGGCTGCTTCCCCTCGTCGAGCCAGATCAGGGACGCCGCCTCGACGGCCGCGATCCAGGTGCGCACCATCATCCGCAGCCTCGGGCCGGCCGCCGCGCCACTGCCCAGGTGCAGCAGGATCTGCTCGGCCGCCGCCCGTCGTACCTCGTCGACGATCGCCGAGGTACGGGAGGTCTCGACGACACAGCCGCCGCGCAGCAGTGCGCTGAACCCGGTGTCGTGCTCGTCGACGAAGGCGAGATAGCGGTCCAGCACCCGGGTCACCCGCTCGGTGGGCGCTCCCACCGGCGGCTCGCCGAAGCACAGGATCAGCTGCTCGGCGGCGGACCTCAGCGCCGCCTCGTACAACTGCTGCCGTCCGCCCGGGAAGTAGCGGTAGACGAGCGGGCGGGACACCCCGGCGACCGTCGCGACCTCGTCGAGCGAGACCTCGTCGGGGGCCCGGTGGGCGAAGAGGGTGAGGGCGGCACCGAGGAGCTGGGCCCGGCGCTCCTCGACGCCGAGCCTTCGGTACGCGCGGGCCGGCGGCGCGGAGGCGGCAGCAGGGGTCATATGCCGAAGCCTAGGCCCTTTCCCCCGTACCGGGCCGGTTCAGGCCAGCAGGCCCGAGCGCTTCCACAGCCTGCGTCCCACCCCGTTCAGCACTCCGATGTCGTCGAAGAAGTCCGTCAGCCGCTTCGCACCCGACTGCATGACCTCCGCCCGGTGGCCGCTCGCCTTCACCTGGGCGAGGGCCTCGTGGCGGTCCAGGCCGACGTTCTCGTACACCCGGGGGTTGACGAAGCAGACGGAGAAGACGCGGGCCGCCTCGCCGGAGCTCAGCCGTGTCAGTTCGCGCTCCCAGCGCGGGGCGGTCACCATCTGGCGGCGCAGCTCCTCGCGGGCGTAGCGGACATGCCGTGCCTCCTCGACCACATGGATGCGGGTCACGCCCCGCACCAGCGTCTGGACACGCTCGTCCGGGAAGGTCAGCCGCTGCATCCAGTCCAGGATCTCCTCGCCGAGCAGGGTCGCGGCGAACGAACCGGGGGTGGTGGAGATGGTCTTCAGCACCCGCGCGAGGTTGTGATAGACGCGCGGCACGGGGTAGTCGGGCGAACCGCCCCACTTGATCATGCGGCCGAACATCATCGAGTGCCGGCACTCGTCGGCTATCTCGGTGAGCGCGTAGCGGACATGATTGCTGGTCACCGGCCGGTCGTAGATGTGCCGGACGAGCAGCTGCATGAGGATGATCTCGAACCAGATGCCCAGCGAGGCGAGCGAGGCCGCCTCGTGCCGGGACAGCTCCATCCGCTGCTCCTCGGACATCTTCCGCCACAGCGGGGTGTCGTAGAGCGAGACCAGCTCGGGCGGCCAGAACCACTTGCCGTCCTCGGCCGGCGCGTCCCAGTCGAGTTCCTTGTCCGGGTCGAAGGAGTGCTTGGCCGAGGAGTCGAGCAGCCGCTCGGCGATCTGTTCCCGGTCCCGGAGCGGGCCGAGTGCGTCGCGAAGCAGCTGGACGTCGCGTTCGCTCACTGTGGTCATGCTGGAGGCACCTCACACATGGGTTACCGGCGGTCACTCCTTATGAGACTCCTCGTCAGTAAGGCCGTCAATCCCTTGCGCGCGACTTGTTGACCCGGTGTCTACCAACGTGTGAACCTGCCAACTGACGCAACTGCCGAGGGAATTGCCGAAACATGCAAGGCGAAGGAGCCGTCCGTGTCGACACACGACCTCTACACCACCGCCCCCGAAGCACCGCTGTGGCAGGTACCCGCCTCCGGCGCCGCCCGCTTCAGCTGGGACTACGACGACGGCCGCGAACGCCTGCTCGCCCTCTACCAGAAGGGCAAGGACAAGCAGTGGGACGGCAACAAGCGCATCGACTGGTCCCTGGAGGTCGACCCCGCCGATCCGCTCGGCACCCCTGACGAGGCCCTCACCCTGTACGGCACCCCGCACTGGGCGAAGATGACCGAGAAGGACCGGGGCGAGCTGCGCAGGCACTACACCTCCTGGCAGTTCAGCCAGTTCCTCCACGGCGAGCAGGGCGCCATGGTCTGCGCGGCCAGGATCGTGGAGTCCGTCCCCGACCTGGACGCGAAGTTCTACTCCGCGACCCAGACCATGGACGAGGCCCGGCACGCCGAGATCTACGGACGGTTCCTGCACGAGAAGGTCGGGATGCTCTACCCGATCAACGACAACCTCCAGGGGCTGCTCGGCGACACCCTGCGCGACTCCCGCTGGGACATGCCCTACCTCGGCATGCAGGTCCTCATCGAGGGGCTCGCCCTGGCCGCGTTCGGCATGATCCGCGACACGACGACCAAGCCGCTGCCCAAGCAGATCCTCGCGTACGTCATGCAGGACGAGGCCCGGCACGTCGCGTTCGGGCGGATGGCGCTGCGCGACTACTACAAGCAGCTGAGCGACGCCGAACTGCGCGAGCGCGAGGAGTTCGTCATCGAGGGCTGCCACCTGATGCGGGACCGGCTCAGCGGTGTCGAGGTGCTGGAGAACTTCGGCATCGGCAAGCAGGAGGCCAAGGAGCTCTCCGAGCACTCGGAGTACCTCCAGCTCTTCCGCAAGCTGCTGTTCAGCCGGATAGTGCCGTGCGTCAAGGACATCGGCCTGTGGGGCGAACGGCTCCAGAAGGCCTACGTCGACATGGGCGTCTTCGAACTCGGCGACTCCAACCTGGACCTGCTGATGGCCCAGGACGAGGAGATGGCCGAACAGCTGGACCGGGACCGGTTCGAGGAGGAGGAACGGGCCAGGGTCGCCGAGGTCGAGGAGGCCATAGCGCAGGGCGCACCGGGGGAGTGACCGGAACTCACGCCCTCGCGGGGCCGAAACGGGATGTACGCCATCGGCCGGTGCGGGGAGTATGGCGGGCATGACGACTCCGACCCCGCCCCTCGCCGCCGGCCCCGCGGCCGCCCGCCGGAGCCTCGAAGGACTGGCCCTGGGGGACGCGTTCGGCGAGCGGTGGTTCCCGCTCTTCCGTGAGCCCCGCCGGGCCTTCGACGAGATCAGGGCCCGCCGCACCCCCGAGGAGCCGGTCTGGCACTGGACCGACGACACCGCCCTCGCCCGGGCCCTGCTGCGCGTCCTCGACGAGCACGGCCGGGTCGAGCAGGACCGTCTCGCGCTCTGCTTCGCCCTCGCCTTCGAGGCGGACCCGGCCCGCGGCTACGGCCACGGCATGCACATCCTGCTGCCCGAACTGCTGGCCTCCCCGGCCGACTGGCGCACCCTTGCTCCAGAACTCTTCGAGGGTGGCAGCCTCGGCAACGGCGCCGCCATGCGGGTCGCCCCGCTCGGTGCCCGCTTCCACGAGGACCTCGGACTCGCCGCCGGGCAGGCCGCGCTCCAGGCGGCCGTCACCCACGCGCACCCGGACGGGATCGCGGGCGCGGTGGCCGTCGCGGTCGCGGCGGCACTCTCGGTCCGCGGCGAGTTCACCCTGGCCGCGGTCGCCGGCCGGACCCCGAAAGGGCCGGTGCGCGACGGGCTGCGCCGGGCCGTGGACGTACCCTTCGCCACCGAACCGTGGAAGGCGGCCGATCTGCTGGGCAACGGTCAGCGGATCCGCGCCGACGACACCGTCCCGTTCGCCCTGTGGACGGCGGCCCGGCACCCGGACGACCTGGAGGCCGCGCTCTGGGCGACCGCCGAGGGCCTCGGCGACGTCGACACGACCTGCGCCATCACCGGTGGCGTCGTGGGCGCGGCCACCGGGGTCGACGGGGTGCCCGAGGAGTGGCTGCGGCGCCGCGAGCCGCTCGGCTGAGGCCGCGCGGGCGGGCCGGCTCCCTTTCCCGCCCGCCCGCGCACGGGCCGGTCAGCCGTTCGCGGTCATCGCCTCCTCCACCGCACAGGCCATGGCCAGCAGCGGGACATCGGCCCCGCGCTCCGCGACCAGCTGGAGTCCGACCGGGCAGCCGTCCGCGGTGAATCCGGCGGGGACACTGGCCGCGGGATGCCCACTCAGATTGAACGCCCAGGTCAGCGCGGTCGAGAAGAGCTCGCCCGGACCGTCGTGGCCGTGCGGGCGGTTGGGCGTGGTCGGCGTGAGCAGCAGCGGGGTACGGGCGAACAGGGCGTCCAGCACGGCGTCGTTCGCGCGCCTGACCTCCGCGGCGCGCGCGGACGGCGACCCGCCCCGGACCGCCTGCCACGCCTCTCGCGGGTCGAGCAGCTCGCACGTACGGTCCACGAGCCGTACCACCCCGGCCGCCATGAGCCGCCCCACCGCCCGCCGGACGACCGCCGCGACCTCCGGGTCGACCTCGGCGTACCCCAGATCGGGGCTGAGGACGGCCGGTAGGGGCAGGACGGGTGGCACCGGCTCGCGGTCGCCCAGGACGGCGGCCAGATACGTCCGGGCCCCGGCCGCCGACCGGGTCAGCACCCCGGCGGAGGCCAGCCCGGTGCGGTCGGGGGAGGGCAGCAGACCGTTCGTCGTCTTCAGGCCGAACACCCCGCACCACGCCGCGGGGATCCGTACCGACCCCGCCCCGTCGCTGCCGGTCGCCAGCTCCACGAGGTCCGCCGCGACGGCGACCGCCGAGCCCGCCGAGGAGCCGCCCGGGGTGCGGTCGGGGCGCCACGGGTTGACCGTGCGGCCGTGGGCGCCCAGCCCCCAGGTCTGCCAGTGCGTGCCGGGACCGGGCACCGAGGTCGCGCCGACCGGCACCCCGCCGGCCTCGATCAGCCGCCGGGCCGCGTACGAGCGGATGCCGTTGGGCCCCTTGACCGCGAACGGCATCCCGGCCAGCGGGAGCCCCCGGGCCCGCTCCACGTCGGCGAGCGCCCGCTCCGGCCACACCTCGATGAACGCGCGGAGCCGGGGATCCTCCCGCCCGATGCGCTCCAGCGCCTGATCCACCCCGATCCGTGCCCGAGCCTCAGCCATCCGGTCAGTCTCGCAGGGCCGCCTCCATGACGGAACGGGCGATCGGGGCAGCGCTGCCGCCGCCGCTGATGTCCGCCCGGTTCGCCGCGGCGTCCTCCACGACCACCGCCACCGCGACGGCCGGCTGTCCCGAACGGGGCGACTGGGCCCAGGAGATGAACCAGGCGTACGGCCTGCCCGAGTTGTCGATGCCGTGCTGCGCGGTGCCGGTCTTGCCGCCGACCGTCACCCCGTCGATCGCGGCGTTGGACCCGGTGCCGTTCTCCACGACATCGACCATCATCCTCCGCAGCTCCATCGCCGTCCCCGGGTTCATCGCCTGGTGGTAGGTGTGCGAGCCGTTCCGGTGGACGGTCGTACCGCCGTGCGTGGTCGTACGGTCCACCAGATACGGGTACTTGAGGTCGCCCCCGTTGGCCACGGCGGACGCCACCATCGCCATCTGGAGCGGTGTCGCCGTCGTGTCGAACTGCCCGATCGACGACAGCGCCAGCTGGTCCTTGCTCATCTCGGTGTCGAAGTTGCTCTTCGCCACCCCCGAGGGGATCTTCAGGCCGGTGTCGTTGAAGCCGAACTTCCGCACGGCGTCCACCATGCCGTCGAGCCCGACCCGCACCCCCAGATCCGCCATCACCGTGTTGCAGGAGACCCGGATCGCCTCGGTGAGCGAGGCGTTCTCGCAGCCCTGCGCCTCGTTGGGCAGCGTGGTCGACGTACCGGGCAGCACATACGGGGACGGGGTGCCGGTGTCCGCGTCGGGGTCCGTGACGACGTCCGCGTCGAGCGCCGCCGCCGCCGTCACGATCTTGAAGGTGGAGCCCGGCGGATAGGTCTGCCGGATCGCCCGGTTGAGCATCGGCTGGCTCTTCGAGGCGTTCAGCCGCGCCCAGGCGTCGGTGACGGACGAACCGGTGCCCGAGAGCAGGCCGGGATCGTACGAGGGGGTCGAGACCAGCGCCAGGATCTTCCCGGTGGACGGTTCGAGGGCGGCGACCGCGCCCCGCCGGCCGCCGAGCCCCTCGAAGGCGGCGCGCTGCATCGAGTCCTTGACGGTCGTGACGACATTGCCGCCGGGCTGCCGGCTGCGGGTGATCTCGTTCCACAGCGGGAGCGGGGCGAGCATCGGGTCGGTGCCGGAGAGGACGGAGTCCTCGGCGTTCTCGATCAGCGTCGTGCCGTACGTCTGCGAGGCGTAGCCGGTCACCGGCGCGTACAGCGGGCCGTCGACGTACGTGCGCTCGTACGCGAGCTGCTCGCCGGTGTCCTTCGAACCGGTCACGGACTTGCCGCCGACCAGGATGTTGCCGCGCTGCTGGTCGTAACGGGCGATCGTCAGGCGGCGGTTGGCGGGATTGTTGTCCAGACTGTCGGCTTCCAGGACCTGGATGCGGGCGGCGTTCAGCAGCAGTGCCACGAGCAGCAGCAGCAGGAGCGCGGCGGCCCGGCGGATGTAGCGGATCACCGCTCGCCCTCCTTGACCGCCGCGATGACCCCGGTCTCCGCGTGGCCGGGCTGCGGTCTGCGGGCCTGGTCGCTGACCCGGATCAGCAGCGCCACGATGATCCAGTTGGTGACGACGGACGAACCGCCCTGGGCGAGGAACGGCATCGCCATGCCGGTCAGCGGGATCAGCCCCATCACCCCGCCCGCGATCACGAACACCTGGAGCGCCAGGATCGAGGCGAGACCGATCGAGAGCAGGCGCCCGAAGGGGTCGCGCAGGGCGAGACCGGCCCGGTAGCCGCGGGCCACCAGCAGCGCGTACAGCAGGAAGATCGCGGTCAGCCCGGTCAGCCCGAGCTCCTCGCCCGCCGTCGCCAGGATGAAGTCCGACTTGGCGGCGAAGCCGATGAGGATGGAGTGGCCGAGGCCGAGCCCCGTGCCGAGCATCCCGCCCGCGGCGAACGCGAACAGCGACTGGGCCAGCTGGCCCGGACCCTGACCGGCGGCGATGGAGGCGAACGGGTCGAGCCAGTCCTGGACCCGGCTGTGCACATGCGGTTCGAAGGAGCCGACGACGAACGCGCCGACCGCGGCGAGCAGCAGCCCCACCGCGATCCACCCGGTCCGGCCGGTGGCTACGTACAGCATGATCACGAACAGGCCGAAGAAGAGCAGCGAGGTGCCCAGGTCGCGTTCCAGGACCAGCACGCCGACGCTGAGCAGCCAGATCGCCACGATCGGTCCGAGCACCCGGCCGGTGGGCAGCTGGAGCTTCCAGATCCGGCGGCCGGTGTAGGCGAGCGCGTTGCGGTTCGCGGCGAGGTACGCGGCGAAGAAGACGGCGAGCAGGATCTTGGCGAACTCGCCCGGCTGGAAGGAGAATCCGCCGACCCGGATCCAGATCTTGGCGCCGTTCACCGCGGGGAAGAAGATCGGCACGATCATCAGGACCAGCGCGGTGGCGACCGAGAGGTACGCGTACCGCTGGAGCACCCGGTGGTCGCGCAGGAAGACGACCACCGCGATGAACAGCGCCACGCCGAGCGTGGACCAGACCAGCTGGGTGGGGGCCGCCTGGTCCTTCGGCGTCTCCAGGTCGAGCCGGTAGATCAGCACCAGACCGAGCCCGTTGAGCAGTACGGCGATGGGCAGCAGCAGCGGATCGGCGTACGGGGCGCGGAAGCGGACCGCGAGATGGGCGAGCAGGGCGAGCAGCCCCAGACCCGCGCCGTAGCCGGCCACATCGGGCGGGACCGCCTGGTTCTTGGCCAGACCGACGGCGGCGTAGCCGTAGACGGGGATGAGGACGGCCCCGATGAGGAGCAACAGCTCGACTCCGCGCCGCTTGGGCAGCCGTAGATCGGGCGGGGGTGCGTCCGCCGTCGTTGCGGTCATGCCAGGCAACGTAGCAAGAGCCGGTGCGTATTTCCCTTATGTCGTAGCAAGTATGTCCGATGGCATGCCCGGGGGACGAGACCCCTAGGGTCCGGGCTCCGGCTCCCCGTCGTCCGGTTCCGGGTACTCGGGCAGGGTCACCTGGGCCATCGCCCCGCCGTCCGGGGCGTTGCGGAACACCAGGCCGGCGCCGATCATCGCGGCCTGACCGGCGGCGATGGTCAGCCCGAGGCCGTGGCCCCGGCCGCCGCCCTCGGTACGGAACCGCTGCGGGCCGTCGGCCGGCAGATAGTCCGGGAACCCCGGTCCGTGGTCGCGTACGGTCACCACCGGCCCGTCGACCGTCAGCACCACCGGGGGCCGGCCGTGCCGGTGCGCGTTGCTGATCAGATTGCCCAGCACCCGCTCCAGGCGCCGTCTGTCGGTCTCGACCCGCAGGTGCGCGGTGCGCTCCGGGTGTCCGACACGGATCGTGGTCGCGGTCCCGGACGCGCGCACCACCCGTTCCACGAGCGGCACCAGCTCGTACACGTCGAGATCGACCGCTTCGCTGCGGGCGTCGAGCCGGGAGATCTCCAGCAGATCCTCCGTCAGTGCCCGCATCGTCCGGACCCGGTCCCGCACCAGCTCGGACGGCCGCCCCGGCGGCAGCAGTTCGGCGGCGGCCGACAGCCCGGTCAGCGGGGTGCGGAGCTCGTGCGCCACATCGGCGGTGAAGCGCTGCTCGGTCTGCAGTTTGCGCTGGAGCGTGGACGCCATGGTGTCCAGCGCCCCGGCCACGATCGCGACCTCGTCCTGCGGACGCGAAGGGTCCGCCGTACGCGGGTCGCCGACCCGGGCGTCGAGATCGCCGGCGCTGATCCGGCGGGCCACCTGGGCCGTCTGGTGCAGCCGCCGGGTGACCCGGGTGACCGCGAAGGCGCCGACCAGCAGGGTGGCGCCGATGGCCAGCAGGGAGGAGCCGACGATCGCCCCGTCGAGGCTGTCGATGGTGCGGGCGCTCTGGCTGTAGTCCACCTGCGTGGCCAGCGCCCGGCCGTCGGCCGGGGCCGCCGCCCACATGGCCGGACGCCCGTCGTGCTCGCCGACGAGCGTGCCGCGCTCGCCGCTCGTGGCCAGGGCGCGCAGGGCGGCGGGCAGCCCCGGCGGATCGATCCCGGAACCCGGCGGCAGCGCCTCGCCCGTCTCGTACGCGTCGGTGACGTCCGTCAGCCGGGACAGGGCCTTCTCGCGGGCCTGGCCGACGGTCTGGCGGGTCACCTCGCTGTGGACCAGTACGCCCAGCAGGGCGGCGAGGGCACAGCACATCACGGCGATGAAGACGGCCGACTTCCAGGTGAGCGTCGCGGCCCAGGAAGGCACCCGCGGCCGGAGCCCCGACCGGCGTCCGTCCGCGCCGGGCCCGCTCATCGGCGCTCCGCGGAGATACCGGCGGACGGCGTCGCGGTGGGGCCGCTGGGACCGACGGGGCCGGTGGGCGCGACGGGCGCCGCGCTCGGCGCGGCGGTCGTGAGCTGCGGGCGCGGCGCCCGGGACGGCGGGATCCGCTGGATCTCGTCCTGCGTCGGCAGCATCGCGCGCTGGCGGGCGTCCCAGGTCCAGGCGGTGCGGTACTCGTACCCCGCGATCGCCGACGGCGCCCGCATGATCAGGTCCCGGCCGGCCAGCTCGACGCTGATCACGGCGTCCGAGGTGGACAGGATCCGGGTCAGCCCGCCCCCCTCCGGCATGTAGACCCGCACGGAGAGCTGATGGTCGGGCAGCCGGATGCCGAGCACCAGATCGTCCTTGCCGTCGCCGGTCAGATCGCGGAAGTACGGCCGGAGTACGGGACAGGAGGCCGGATCGGTCCGGCAGGCGTTGATCCTGCGCACGGTGTCGGCGGGCAGGTCCGCCGTGCCGCTGGACCGGTTGGGCCGGGCCCGCAGACCGGCCTGCACCACCGCCACCGGATTCAGCCGGTGCACATCGCCGTCCGGCACCTCGATCCCGGGGATGCGGGCGGTCTCGCCCTCGCCGTAGTCGTACGGCGCGGCGGAGGCGGGCGGCAGCTCGGGCCAGAGCCGGGCGGGCCCGACGGCGGTCGGGGTGGGGCCGGCGCTCCGCAGCCCGCCGCCGTTGACGCAGCCGCTCAGCAGTGCCACGCCGGCGGCGGCCCCGAGGGCCGCCGCCGTGCGGCGGCGCACCCGGCGAAGCGGACGCATGACTCCCTCCCTTCCGAGGTCCAGATCCTATGACCCTATTCGGAAGGAAGTCTGTAATGCCTATTTAGTACGGATGGAGGCATCCGTTTCGGTAACAACGCGGTCGCTCCGGCGACATCCGTCCCGGTGGTGACGTCCGTCCCGGCAGCGACGGAGGTGCGTGTCAGCTCTGGTAGGGATTCTGGCCCTGCGCGTTCGGCGCGTACCCCGGCTGACCCTGCGGCTGCCCGTAGGGGTTGCCCTGCTGCGAGGCCGCGTGCTGCGCCAGCAGCTGCTCGGCCTGTTCCTTCGGGATCTGCTGCTCCCCGCCGCAGAAGGTGCACTGGGTCGCGAACTTCGTCGAGAAGGGGAAGAGCGGCACGAAGAACAGCGTGAACTTGGTGACCCTCTTGCGCAGCGTGTGCGCGGCCGGATTCCCGCACCAGCCGCAGACCAGCGTGAATATGGCCAGCTGGTACAGATAGCCTCGCGTACCGAAAATGATCATGGTGTGGGTCCCTTCCCCGTGTTCCACAGAAGCGCCTGGCGGCAGAGCGCCAGCAGCTTTTCGTCCTCGTAGGTGTCGTGGCTGCCGAACACGCCGTCCATCGCGTTGTGACGGCGTACGGAGGTGAGTTCGGCGCGCAGCACGCGTGCCGCATCCGACCCTGCACCAGCGGCACCCATCCGCGCCAGGCCTTCCGCCACCCGGACGCGCACATGATGGTTCTTCTCCCAGTCCGCCAGGAGCACGGGCACGGACTCGTCGGCCCGCCCGGACACCTCCCACAGCGCGACCGCCGCGTCGATCCGCAGCCACTGCTCCTCGTGCCCCAGCAGCGCCCGCAGCCGCGGTGCGACCACTGCCGCCCGTGCCCCGAGCATGCCCAGCGCGTTCGCCGCGGACCGGACCTCATGGACGTGCTCCGCCCCCAGACCGTCGATCAGCACCGGCAGCACCGCGCCGGCATCCCCCTCGACCGCCCACAGGGCCTTCGCGACCTCGGTCGCGGAAGCGGCCCCGGGACTCCGCAGCAGCGCCCGCAGCTCCGGCACGGCACCGCGCGCCGCGGGCCCGAACGCACCGAGCGCCCGCAGCGCCGCCGTACGCACCCACTCGCCGCGGTACTCCGGCACCCCGCGCAGCACCCGCAGCACCTCCGGCACCGCCTCGTCGGCCCGCAGCACGGTCAGGGCGGTGAGCAGCGGGCCTGCCCGGTCGTGCGCCCGCTCGTCGAGCGGGACCTCGCCGAGCCTGCGGCGCAGTACCTCGGACAGCGGGGCCGCCGCCGCCCCCAGATACCCGATGGCGAACCCCACGTCGTGCGGTACCTCGGGCCGCTCCAGCGCGGCGGCCAGCGCGGGCACGGCACGGGCGTCGCCCAGCCTGGCCAGCGCCTTCACCGCACTGCCTAGCGCCGGCGGGCCGCTCGGCCAGTCCCGCACCCAGGCTTCGGGATCCGCCGCCACCCGCGCCGCCAGAGCGTCGGCGGCGGGCGCGGCGAGCCCGAAGAGTTCCTCCAGCACGTGCGAGGCCGCCTCGGCCAGCAGCGGATCGGGGGTGGCGAGCTGCTCGCCGACCAGCCGGACGAGCTCCTCGTACGAACCCCGCCAGACCCGGATCAGCCCGCTGCTCATCCGGAGCGCGTCGATCCGCTGCCGGCGGTCCGGGCTGCGCAGCTGGTCCGTCAGCAGCGCCGTCCGCTCGGCGACCCGGTCGTCCAGCCCGGCGTGCAGCGTGCGCAGCAGATCCGCCGTCCATGGGGCGGCGGGCGCCGGGATCTCGTCGTCGGACAGCGCCTGCAAGCGGCCGACCCGGGCGGCCGGCGCGACCCGCTCCTCGGCGGGCGGCTCCCCGGCCGCGTCCGGGTACGCCTCGACGGCCGCGATCCCCTCTGCCGCTCCGGCCGGGGCGTCCACCGCCGGGGCCGCCCCGGACCGGCGCGCGGGCACCGAGCGCAGCTGCCGCAGCAGCCCCGTCACCACCCGCACCACATCGCCGGGCAGGGCGTCCGGCGCGCACCGCGCCAGCTGGGCCAGTGCCGCCAGCCGCAGCCCCGGCGGGAAGCCCTCGCCCGCCAGCCGGCTCAGCCAGGCCGCCGCCTCCCCGGCCAGCAGCCGATGGCGCAGGGCGACCCGCCCCGCCGCCTCGACCAGCGCGAGCCGCACCTCCTCGTCCGGCTCGACCGGCAGCCGCTCCCGCAGCAGCGCGAGAACCCGGTCCGGATGGCCGTGGAGCGCGGCGAGCGCCAGCGGCGCGCAGAGCCGTACCCCCGGGTCCTCGTCGGTCATCAGCTCGAAGAACACCCCGGCGCCCGCGGTGACGGCGGTCGCCGCCATCGCGTAGTTGGCCGCGCCCTCGATCTCGGCGTCGTCGATCTCGTCCTCGTCGTCCTCGTCCAGATCGATGCCGCCGATGCTGGTGAGTAGCTCGACGATGCTGCCCCGGTCGTGGATCCCCGGATCCACGACCAGCTCGAAGAGGAAAGGAATGCAGGCCAGCGTGCAGGCGTACACATCACCCTGGTGGTGAACCGCCCCGTACATCCCGTCCAGCGCCTGTTCGCGCTCCGCCGGATCGGCGGACGCCAGCCCCCGCAGCATCGCGGGCACATCACCGGCCGGTCCGTAGGCATGCTCCATCGAGGCCCAGTCGACCTCGTCGATCCCAGCGAACACCCCATCGCCTCCCCACGCATTTCAACGAAGCAGTGTCTGCGAGGAGTGTGCACCACGGGTCGGACGATCCGCCCTCCACATGCGGTCTTTTCCTGGCGAGCATGACAAACGCCCATGCCATGCGCTATCGGCGGACCGATGCGAAACGGCCATTCTCCGGTGGCGGGACGCCGGAAAGGCTCCCGCACGGCCCTGTTGAAGGACTACCGCACCTCCGGCAGGCGCCCGGCCCCGTCCGGATCGGCCAGCGGCCCGAGCAGATCCCCGTACCGCTCCAGCCGCGCCCCCATCCCGCCCGCCAGGAAGACCAGTTCCCCGGGGGCCCGGCACTCCTCGATCTCCGCCCAGGTGACGGGCGCGGAGACGGTCGGCTCGGGCCGGGCCCGCAGGGTGTACGGGGTGGCGGTGGTCTTCGACGCCGCGTTCTGGCTGAAATCGACGAACACCTTCCCCGGCCGCAGCGCCCGTTTCATCCGGTGCACGACCAGGTCCCCGAGTTCCTGCTCCGCCTGGACGGCCAGCCCCCTCGCGTAGGCCGACACCCGGTCGGCGGGGGTCGGCTCCAGCGGTACGAGCAGATGCAGCCCCTTCGACCCGGACGTCTTCCCGTACGCGCACAGCCCGTCCGCCGCCAGCCGCCCGCGCAGCCACAGCGCCACCGTGCAGCACTCCACCACGCTCGCGGGCGCGCCCGGGTCCAGGTCGAACACCATCCGGTCGGCGATCCCGGGCGCCCCGGCCCGCCACTGCGGGGTGTGGAACTCCACCACCAGATTGGCCGCCCACATCAGCGAGGCCAGATCCCCCACGACCACCTGCCTGGCCTTCTTGTCCTCGTGGTGCGGCACCGGGGTGGTCCGTACCCAGGACGGCGTACCCGGCGGCGGATTCTTGGTGAAGAAGCGCTGCCCGTCCGGCCCGTCCGGATAGCGCAGGAAGGAGACGGGCCGGTTGTCCAGATGGGTGAGCAGGGGCCCCGCGGCGGTGGCCGCGTAGTAGTGCAGTACCTCGCCCTTGGTGGTTCCGGTGGCCGGATACAGCACCTTGTCGAGATTGCTGAGCGCCAGCCGCCGCCCCTCCACCTCTGTGATCGGCGTCATACGATAAGAATCACATGATTCACGGACCTACAGGTATCTACACGGACACAAGGGGTGAACGGTGAGGTCCATATGGAACGGCGCCATCTCCTTCGGGCTGGTCAGCATCCCGATCAAGCTGGTCAACGCCACCGAGAACCACTCGGTCTCCTTCCGCCAGATCCACCTCGCCGACGGCGGCCGGATCCGCTACCGCAAGGTCTGCGAGATCGACGAGCAGGAGGTCACCGCCGCCGAGATCGGGAAGGCGTACGAGGAGCCCGACGGTTCGATGATCCCCATCACCGACGAGGACCTCGACTCGCTCCCGCTGCCCACGGCCAGGACGATCGAGATCGTGGCCTTCGTGCCGGCCGCCTCGATCGACCCGCTGCAGATGGACGCGGCGTACTACCTCTCCGCCAACGGGGTCCCGGCGGCCAAGCCGTACACCCTGCTCCGTGAGGCGCTGAAGCGGAGCCGGAAGGTCGCCGTGGCGAAGTACGCGCTGCGCGGCCGCGAACGGCTCGGCATGCTGCGGGTGGTCGACGATGTGATCGCCATGCACGGCCTGCTCTGGCCGGACGAGATCCGCAGCCCCGAGGGCGTCGCCCCGCAGACCGAGGTCAAGGTCCGCGACGCCGAACTCGACCTGGCCGACGCGCTGATGGACACCCTCGGCGAGGTCGACATGGATTCGCTCCACGACGACTACCGCGAGGCGGTCGAGGAGCTCATCGCCGCGAAGGCGGAGGGCCGGACGCCGGAGCCGGCCGGGCCGGACGAATCCGGCGGCAAGGTCATCGACCTGATCGCGGCCCTGGAGAGCAGCGTCCGGGCGGCGAAGGAGGCCCGGGGCGAGGAGCCGGAGGCCGGGGAGGAACCGGCGAACGCCCCGGTGGCCGAGGTCACCTCCCTCGCCGGCCGCAAGAAGTCCGGCGGGACCGGGGCGAAGAAGAAGGCCGCGGCGTCCACCAAGAAGGCCGCCGCCAAGAAGTCCGCGTCGAGCCGGGCGCCCGCCAGGAAGACCGCCGCCCGGTCGACGAAGAAGCAGGGCGACAGGACCGGCTCCGGGACGGCGGCGAAGAAGACCACCGCGAAGTCGGACCCGAAGCGGGCGACGAAGAAGCCGGCCTCCCGCAAGCGCGCCTCGGCGTGAGCCGGGGCCCGGCCCCGGCGGGCGCGCACACGACCGACGGCCGCCCCGGAGGCAGTGCCCCGGGACGGCCGTCGGTACCGGACCGGTGGCTCAGTGCCTGCGGAACGGGAAGCGGTACGAGTTCACGTAGCCGGCCGCCGGAGTCCCGACACCCGTCACGTCGTCGTACCCCTTGACCGCCTTGAGCGAGGCGTCCTTGCCGAGGCTGCGCAGCGATGTCAGCAGGCCGTCCGCCCCGTCCACGCCGTTGGCGTAGTCGACCCGGACCACCGCGAGATCGCGGTTCGGGCCCAGCGGGTGGTCGGTGACGTCGTGGTACGCCTTCGAGCCGTACCGGGCGTAGATCGCCGGGTTGGCGAAGCCGATCGGCAGCCCGTGCCGGGCCTGCTGCGCGAGCGCCTGGACACCGGCGATGACCGGCGCGGCCAGCGACGTACCGCCGATGCGGTACTCGTCGTAACCGAGCGAGCCGTCGGGCAGCGTCTGGGTCTGGCCGACCAGGAAGCCGGTGTTCGGGTCGGCGACGGCCGCGATGTCCGGGGCCGTGCGCATCCGCTGCTTCCCGTTGGCCCGCGCGAGCGAGTCGGGCACGACACCGCGCTGGTAGAACGGCTGCTGCACGGACGAGCTGGTGCCGCCGCCCGCGCCGGAGGTGTACGCGCCCGGGAAGCCGTCCCAGCTCTTCCCGTCCTCGGAGAGGCTCGACTTGAGCGTGCCCCAGCCGGTCTCCCACTGGTACTTGTCGTTCTTGCCGACCGCCAGCGCGGTGCCACCGACGGAGGTCACCCAGGCGGAGTTGGACGGCACGTCGATCTGCTTCGTGCCCGTCGAGGCGACGTTGTCGCCGTCGTCGCCGGAGGAGAAGTAGAAGCCGATGCCCTCGATCGCGCCCATCTTGAAGACCTGGTCGTACGCGGCCGCGACGTCCGGCGTCTCGTTGGCCTCGACGTCGCCCCAGGAGTTGGAGACGATGTCGGCGAGCCGGTGGTCGACGACCTTGTTCAGCGAGTCCAGCAGATCGGCGTCGTAGCAGGAGGCGCCGCCCACGTACACGATGTCGGCCGCGGGGGCGACCGCGTGCACGGCCTCCACGTCGAGGGTCTCCTCGCCGTACCAGCCGGAGGCCCCGCACTCCTCGGTCCTCGTGTAGTCGTCCGGCAGCACCTGGGTGAGCTGACCGCGGCGGTAGGGCGCGTCGCCGTTGCGCTTGGCGTACTCGGCGGCGTCCTTCGCGATGGTCGGCGAGGCGTACGCGTCGGTGATCGCGACGGTGACGCCCTTCCCGGTCCAGCTGCCCGCACCGTAGGCGGCGCGCAGCTGCTTGCCGGTGTACCCCTTGACGGCGTACGGCGCCTGCGTCCCGTAGGCGTTCGGCAGCGTCGAGGCGGTCTTCGAGCCGTAGTACGTGGAGAAGGGGCCGGAGTTGCGGAACACCGCGTCCGGCGGCGGCAGCGTCTCGTCGTGGCTCGACTTGTGCGGCGCGTTGTCCAGGCCGGAGACGGCGAGGACGGCGTCGCTCAGCGCGGCGGGGACGGAGGCGGTGGAGGCCGGTGCGCGGTAGGTCCGGTCGCCCTTGCGGTAGTTGCGCAGCTGGGTGCCGAACGCCTTCTCGGCGGCGGCGACCTCACCGGTGGCCGAGACGTAGTGCCGGTTGGTACCGGTGACGGTCAGCCCGTTCGACTTCAGCCACGTGCTGACCTGGTCGATCTGCTGCTGGGTCGCCCCGTACCGGGCCTGCGCCTGAGCGGCGCTCAGGTACTTCCCGTACGAGGGGGACCGCGGGTCGGAGACGGCCGCGGCATAGGCGGCCAGCCCCTTCGCGTCCCGCCCGGCCAGGTGGACCCGGACGCTGACCCTGCCGCTGTCGGACGTGGCTCCCCGGTCCGCCCCGGCGGTCGCCCAGGCGGGTTTGGTGCCCTGCAGCGCGTCCCGCCCGCTCGGCGCGGAGTCGGCGCTGGCGTTCGGTGTCCCGAGGGCGAGCGCGCCGGCCAGCAGTGGCAGTGTCGCTGCCATGCTCAGGGCGGCGCGACTTCTCGCGCGGCTGGTTCTCATACAACCCCCTGCGATGTGGGTCTACGCGTGTGGATTACATGTGCCGGATGATGTGCACATGTAATGCGCCACTCTGGCGAGGAACATCTCATGTAAGGGGCATGCGATGACCAAGAATCGACCAAGTGCACGAGTCGGCAGGGGAGTTCGCATGATTTCTGCGCAATTGCCCCTGCCGCCCCGTGTCACCTCTGCCGTCTCTTGCCGAACCCTCAGGTGTGCGTGAGCGAGTCCGACGGTCCGACCCCGAACGAGGGCGAAGTGGACACATACGTACAGCTGGTGTAGCGGTACCCGGGCTGGATCCTCGACCCGTCCGCGTAACTGCTGACGGTCGTTCGGGACGAGCCGCCCCGGTGCTTGTACAGGAAGTGGTACTCGCCCGCCGGGAGCCGGAGCGTCACATGCGGATAGCTCTTCCCCTTGGCCTTGCAGGCCGACAGGGAGGCGGTCGGCCCGGAGTGCGTCCCGCAGCTGCCGCACCCCTTGACGGCGGTCTTCCCGGTGACCGGCCCGGTGTACAGGATCTCGACCCCGTCCGGGGCGTCGTTGCTGATGACCAGCTCCATCCGGGCCCCGCCGGGACTGCCCGAGGGCGGCAGGTGCTTGCCGGCCGCCGCCCGGGTGTCGGCGATCTCGGCGGCGATGGCGATGTCCCGGGCCCGCGCCCCGCGCTCGTCCTTCTTGTACGACGCGGCGAACTCCGTCAGCGTCAGCTGTGCCTGGCTGAACTTCCTGGCCTTGAACTGGGCGACGCCGCAGGCGTATTCGCCGTTCCGGATACCGCCGTCGGCCTTCGGGGCCAGTGCCGAGACGGACTTGTCCGGCATCGCGAGGGCGGTCGTACGCAGCCGCCGCAGCGTGTCCCTGGCGGCGCAGGGGTCGCTTCCGCGCACGGCCCGGTTCTGCTGAGAGATCTTCCCGGAGACCGCGGGCCCCACCTTCCCGGCCTCGGCCGAGTCGGGGAACGTACGCAGCAGCTCACCCAGCTCGTCGCCGTCCTTGCCGCCGGTCGGTACGGCGCCCAGCTTCGACACCCCGCACGCGTACAGCGAGGCGGCGAGCGGACCGTCGGGGTAGCCGGCGAGATCGCCCAGCAGCTTCGGGTCGATCTCCCGGGGCAGGGTCCGCAGGAAGGCGAGCGGCTCGATGGCCTCGCAGAGCTTCTTCTGCCGGTACGGCGCCGAGACCGCCTTGTAGTACGCGTCCAGCCGCTGCGGCACCAGCTTCCCGGCCCTCGACCCGGAATGCTCCTCCCCGAGGTCCCGGTAGACGGCGAGCGCCGCCCGGTAGTCGTCCCGCGCCTCGGCGAAGGGCCTGCCGGAAACGGCCTCGACGCTCCGGTCGCCCCGGTCCAGCCGGTCGAGCAGCATCTGCTCCACGGCCTCGTCCTGCGCGGAGCCGTAGGCCACCACGCCCCCGGCGGGCACCGCCAGCAGCACCAGACCGGCCCCCGCCGCCACCACCGGCCGCCACGACCCGCCGACCGCCCGGCGCCGTGCGACCCGCGCCCCGTCCACGGCCGCCAGGACCAGCGCGACGAGATACGCGACGACCACCCCGCCGGCGGCCCCTTCGGGCTCGGCCGGAAGCAGGGCCCACAGCAGCGCACCGGTCGCGGCCCAGCACAACGCCACCCGCACCCAGCACCGCATCAGCGCGTAGCCGAGCCCGAACCCGCTCAGATTGAGCAACGCCACGGCCGCGGACCGCAGCCCGCCCCCGGGCGGCGGCGGTCCGACCACGGGCGGCTGCGCGGGTGGCGGCGGAGGCGGGGCGAATCCGGGCGGCGGCGAACCGGAACCAGCTCCGCCGGTAACTCTCTGATCGTCCCAACTCACGTCGGCCCCCCAACGGTTGAGCAAGCCGGGCCTCGAATCGAACCCGGCCGGAACACCATCCACGACACCCCGAACAGTGTCAATCCGGGCGCACTTCCGGGGCGCGGCGCCCCGCCCCCGACGCCGCGAGTGCCACCCGTGCTCCCCTCAGGCACACCGGCCGGGCGCCCCGAAACTCCGATTGATCACCGCCCGCACCGCTCCGCGCCTATGCTCGCCGGATGGAGCAGAGCGAAGTGGTGAAGCGCGTGGTGGGCATCCTCACGGAGGCGGGCGAGATCCGTCGGCTGCTCGAAGAGAATGTCGACCGTGAGGACCTGGAGACCGATCCCAGTGTGGTGACCGTTCTCCTCAACGAGACGATGCCCCGGATCTCCGTCCCCGAGGACGCCTCGATCGAGGAGGTCGCGACGCTCGTCGGCCGGGAGGTCGGCGCCGCGGTGGAGCAGCTCGTCGGTGCGTTCACCCTGGCCTTCGCGATGCTGGCCCAGGTGCACGACTCCGGGCAGACCGACGTGACCTCCGCCGACGTGCTCCAGGACCTGGCGCTGCGGGCCGAACAGATCGGCTCCGACGGGCCGGACGACGCGGGCGCGTAGCCCGTACGTACCACGGGTCCGAACCCCTTGGAATTCGGACGGCGCGTCGCACCTGGTCCCCCGGGGCCGCCTCTGTTCGCCACGCTGGGCGCTGTCGTCGTCAATTCCGCCACCGGAGTCCTGTTCTGGCGGCGGTTCCGTCGGCCGGGCCGGTCCTGCCGACGGTGAAGGGCGTAGTCCCCCACGACTTCCCTGTACGGCTTGAGGAGCGGCTGCAGCTCGCGCCTGACGAGCGCCGCGTCGGCCTCGGGCAGCCTCGGGCAGGCCCTGCGCATCAGGACGCTCCAGGTGCGGGCCTCGGGCGATGAAGTCGTCGGCGCGCCCATCATGTTCATCCGCGATCCCGACCGGATGGTCCCTGAGTGCGGGCGCCTCCAGCATCACGCCGATGAGCTGCGCGAGTGGCTGCCGATCCCTTTGGAGGAGCGGAAGCTCCCACACTTCGCGGTCGATCCTCGCCTCGCTCAGCCGGCCGAGCGAGGCCGCGACGCTCTCCCAGGAGAAGCCCGCGCTGTCGACAAGCCCCAGGGCCTTCCCGGACAGCCGCTCCGCGTAGGCCCGCACGCCGCGTGCCAGCTCCGCCGCCCGGCCGCGGTTCTTGCGCCGCAGATCCTGTAAGCCATCAACCACTTGCGATCCCAGCCGCGCTCAGTCACGTGCGAAGCAACTCCGGGATCCAGGACCGGCTTCGTGGCGGTCGAGGTGATGCAGCGTCTTCGCTTTGCGCAGAGGCAGTACCGGTGGCTGTCCCGCGTGCGCTTCGGCATGCACGACTAAGGCCCTGACCGGCATTTCTGCTGGTCAGGGCCTTAGTGTCAAGGTGCCCTCGGCAGGATTCGAACCTGCGCACACGGCTCCGGAGGCCGATGCTCTATCCCCTGAGCTACGAGGGCGTATCGCTGTGTTGCTCGGCGACGGGTGAAACACTACCAGCTTCCGCGGGGTGTCCGTGAACAGGTATTTCCGGGTCGGCCGGGGAGGCTGCGAGGGTCGGGTGGAGGGGGGCGTGCGGTGCGTTTCGGATGCATCCGGCCACCCCTCGCGCCACCCGTCCGGGGGCGGAAGTGGGTAAAACCCGGACGCAGCCGCGGAGTCGCCCCTACTCTCGAAGTGTGTCAGGGGCGTGTGGCCGCGTGCTTGTTGTCGACGACAACAAGGTCATCCGGCATTTGATCAGGGTCAACCTGGAGCTTGAGGGCTTCGAGGTCGTGACCGCGGCCGATGGTGTCGAGTGTCTGGATCTGGTGCATCGGGTCCGTCCCGATGTGATCACGCTCGATGTCGTCATGCCCAGGCTGGACGGTCTGCAGACCGCAGCCAGACTGCGCTCCGATCCGCGGACCAGACATCTGCCCGTGGCGATCATCAGCGCCTGCACGGCGTACGAGATGGACAGCGGGGTCGCCGCAGGGGTCGACGCCTTCCTCGCGAAGCCCTTCGAGCCGACCGAGCTGGTGCGGCTCGTACAGCAGTTGATGGAGCGCGACGACCCGCCGACGCTCGACGGCCGGCAGGGTGCCGGAGCCGCGGAGCGTGCCGCGGGGTGACCGCATGGCGAAACCGGGTCGCGGGGTGCCCCCCTTCCTCCCATACGCTTGTCCTGTGACCCCCGCCGATCTCTCCAGGACCGTGCTGCACGCCGTGCGCCGCGCGGTCGACGAGGACGCCCTGCGCGCGCCCGTGCCCGCGCGCGTGCGGGTGGAGCGGACGCGCCCCGGCGGGCGCGGGGAGTACGCCTGCGCCGTCGCCCTCCAGCTGGCCCGGCCCGCCGCGCTGCCGGCCAGGGACGTGGCGGAGATCCTCCGGGCACGGATGCTGGACGCGCCGGGCATCGGGGACGTCGAGGTCACCGGGCCGGGATTCCTGAACTTCACGCTGCGGGACGGGGCACGCGGCCTCGACCGGCTGGTGCGGACCGTCGCCGCGCGGGGCACGGCGTACGGACACGGCGACGCCCTCGCCGGAGCGGCGGTCTCGTTCGCGCCCGTCGAGGAGCTCCGCGCCCGCGTCGTCACCGGGACCGTCGAGCGGCTGCTCCGGGCCCAGGGTGCCGAGGTCGGGGAGCGGACGGCGGGCGGGGAGGCGCTGCACGTGACGCCGGTGCCGGCCGCCGACCGTGACCTCTTCGAGCGGCTCGGGAGCGACGCCGCCCGCTGGGCCCTGCTGCGGTCCGCCCCGCACGACCGGCCCCGCGGCACGGGGAGCGGCGAGCTCCTCGTGCAGCAGGAGAGCAACCCGCTGTTCCGGGTGCGGTACGCACACGCCCGGATCCGCGCGCTGGGGCGCAACGCCCGGCAGCTCGGGTTCGGTGCGGCGTACGAGGAGAGCGTGGACGCGCCCGCGCTCGGCGCGCTGCTCGCCGATCACCCCGGAGTGCTCGCCGCCGCCGCCCGGCACCGCGAGCCGGACCGGGTCGCCCGGCAGCTGGAAGCCCTCGCGCTGGCCTTCTTCGACCTCCACGACAGCGCTTCGCCGCTGCCCGTCGGTGACGAGAAACCCTCGGCCGCCCACCGCTCCCGGCTGGCTCTTGCCGAAGCCGCCGGGACGGTGCTGGCGGGCGGCCTGTCCCTGCTCGGCATCAGCGCACCCGAAGTCCTCTGAGAGATCCGAGAGAGCAAGACCATGAGTCGATCCGCACACCCCGCCGGGCCCCGTCACGCCGATGTCATGACGGAGGGGCACTACACCGCCCCGCCCACCGACCTCAACGCCCTGGACGAGAAGGTCTGGGCCCGTACCGTCACCCGCGACGAGGACGGCGCGATCACCGTCGGCGGGATCGGAGTGACGCGGCTGGCCGAGGAGTTCGGCACCCCCGCCTACTTCCTCGACGAGAGCGACTTCCGGGCCCGCTGCCGCGCCTGGGCCGACGCCTTCGGACCGGGCGCCGACGTGTTCTACGCCGGGAAGGCCTTCCTGTCGCGCGCCGTCGTGCGCTGGCTCCAGGAGGAGGGGCTCAACCTCGACGTCTGCTCCGGCGGTGAGCTGACCACCGCGCTGGACGCCGGGATGCCCGCCGAGCGCATCGCCTTCCACGGCAACAACAAGACCGTCGCCGAGATCGAGCGGGCGGTCACCGCCGGTGTCGGCCGCATCGTGCTCGACTCCTTCCAGGAGATCGCCCGTGTCGCGCACATCGCGCAGCGGCTCGGCAAGCGGCAGCGCGTACAGATCCGGGTGACCGTCGGCGTCGAGGCGCACACCCACGAGTTCATCGCCACCGCGCACGAGGACCAGAAGTTCGGGATCGCGCTGGCCGGGGGACAGGCCGCCGAGGCGGTGCGCCGGGCGCTCACCCTCGACGGCCTGGAGCTCATCGGCATCCACTCGCACATCGGCTCGCAGATCTTCGACATGGCCGGCTTCGAGGTCTCCGCCCGGCGCGTGGTGCAGCTGCTCGCCGAGGTGCGCGACGAGCACGGGGTGGAGCTGCCCGAGATCGACCTCGGCGGCGGGCTCGGCATCGCGTACACCTCCGAGGACGACCCGCGCGAGCCGCACGAGATCGCCAAGGCGCTCGGCGACATCGTGACCCGCGAGTGCGAGGCGGCCGGGCTCGCCACCCCGCGGATCTCCGTCGAGCCGGGACGCGCCATCGTCGGCCCGACCGCCTTCACGCTGTACGAGGTCGGCACCATCAAGCCCCTGGAGGGGCTGCGCACGTACGTCAGCGTCGACGGCGGCATGTCGGACAACATCCGCACCGCGCTGTACGACGCCGAGTACACCGTCGCGCTCGCCTCGCGCACCTCCGACGCCGAGCCGATGCTCGCCAGGGTCGTCGGCAAGCACTGCGAGAGCGGCGACATCGTGGTCAAGGACGCGTTCCTGCCGTCCGACCTCGCCCCCGGCGATCTGATCGCCGTGCCCGCCACCGGCGCGTACTGCCGTTCCATGGCGAGCAACTACAACCACGCCCTGCGTCCGCCGGTCGTCGCCGTGCGCGACGGGCAGGCGCGTGTCATCGTCAGGCGCGAGACGGAGGAAGATCTCCTGCGTCTCGATGTCGGCTGATGAAATAGATGTCTCAGGATCCGGACGAGTGGCAGAAACTCCCGTCCGGTGAGTGAGACTGGTCCACACATCGGATGTAAAGGAAACGAGGTCGGATGATGCGTACGCGTCCGCTGAAGGTGGCGCTGCTGGGCTGTGGAGTGGTCGGCTCAGAGGTGGCGCGCATCATGACGACGCACGCCGACGACCTCGCCGCGCGCATCGGTGCGCCGGTCGAGCTCGCCGGTGTCGCCGTGCGCCGGCCCTCCAAGGTGCGCGAGGGCATCGACCCCGCGCTGATCACCACCGATGCGACGGCCCTGGTCAAACGGGGCGACATCGACGTCGTCATCGAGGTCATCGGGGGCATCGAGCCCGCCCGCACGCTCATCACCACCGCCTTCGAGCACGGTGCGAGCGTCGTCTCCGCCAACAAGGCGCTGCTGGCCGAGGACGGCGCCGCGCTGCACGCCGCCGCCGAGCAGCACGGCCGGGACCTCTACTACGAGGCCGCGGTGGCCGGCGCCATTCCGCTCGTACGGCCGCTGCGCGAGTCGCTCGCCGGTGACAAGGTCAACCGGGTCCTCGGCATCGTGAACGGCACGACCAACTTCATCCTCGACAAGATGGACACCAGTGGAGCCGGGTACTCCGAGGCGCTCGACGAGGCCACCGCGCTCGGATACGCCGAGGCCGACCCGACCGCCGACGTCGAGGGCTTCGACGCCGCCGCCAAGGCCGCGATCCTCGCCGGCATCGCCTTCCACACCCGGGTGAGGATCGGCGATGTGCACCGCGAGGGCATCACCGAGGTCACCGCCGCCGACATCGCCTCCGCCCGCCGCATGGGCTGCACCGTCAAGCTCCTCGCCATCTGCGAGCGCGCCGCCGACGGGCAGTCGGTCACCGCCCGCGTCCACCCCGCGATGATCCCGCTGAGCCACCCGCTGGCCTCCGTCCGCGAGGCGTACAACGCGGTCTTCGTCGAGGCGGAGGCGGCCGGTCAGCTCATGTTCTACGGCCCCGGCGCCGGTGGCTCGCCGACCGCGTCCGCGGTCCTCGGCGACCTGGTCGCGGTCTGCCGCAACAAGCTCAACGAGGCCACCGGCCCCGGTGAGTCCGCGTACACGCGTCTGCCGGTCAGCCCCATGGGCGACGTGGTCACGCGGTACCACATCAGTCTCGACGTGGCCGACAAGCCTGGCGTGCTCGCCCAGGTCGCGACGGTCTTCGCCGAAAAGGGCGTATCGATCGATACGGTACGCCAGCAAGGCCGACCGGACGGAGGCGGCGAGGCGTCCCTCGTCGTCGTCACCCACCGCGCGTCCGACGCCGCCCTCTCGGCGACCGTCGAGGCGCTGCGCAAGCTCGACACCGTGCGCGGTGTCGCCAGCATCATGCGTGTTGAAGGGGAGTAAGGACCCATGACCAGCAAGGGCACCCACCAGTGGCGCGGCATCATCGAGGAGTACCGGGACCGCCTTCCGGTCACGAGCACGACGCCGGTCGTCACGCTTCGTGAGGGCGGTACGCCGCTCGTCCCCGCTCAGGTCCTCTCCGAGCGCACGGGCTGCGAGGTGCACCTCAAGGTCGAGGGCGCCAACCCCACCGGTTCCTTCAAGGACCGCGGCATGACGATGGCCATCACCCGGGCCAAGGAGGAGGGTGCGAAGGCCGTCATCTGCGCCTCCACCGGCAACACCTCCGCCTCCGCCGCCGCGTACGCGGTGCGGGCCGGCATGGTCTGTGCCGTCCTCGTGCCGCAGGGCAAGATCGCGCTCGGCAAGATGGGCCAGGCGCTGGTGCACGGCGCCAGGATCCTCCAGGTCGACGGCAACTTCGACGACTGCCTGACGCTGGCCCGCTCGCTCTCGGACAACTACCCGGTGGCACTGGTCAATTCGGTCAACCCGGTCCGTATCGAAGGCCAGAAGACCGCCGCGTTCGAGATCGTCGACGCGCTCGGCGACGCCCCGGACATCCACGTCCTCCCGGTCGGCAACGCGGGCAACATCACCGCGTACTGGAAGGGTTACAAGGAGTACGCGGCGGACGCGGTCTCCACGCGCACCCCGCGCATGTGGGGCTTCCAGGCCTCCGGCTCCGCGCCCATCGTGCGCGGCGAGATCGTCAAGGACCCGTCGACCATCGCCACCGCGATCCGGATCGGCAACCCGGCCTCCTGGCAGTACGCGCTGGACGCCCGGGACGAATCGGGCGGATTCATCGATGAGGTGACGGACCGCCAGATCCTGGCCGCCTACCGGCTGTTGGCCTCCCAGGAGGGCGTCTTCGTCGAGCCCGCCTCGGCCGCCTCGGTGGCCGGTCTGCTGAAGGCCGCCGAAGAGGGCAAGGTCGACCCCGGCCAGAAGATCGTCTGCACGGTCACCGGAAACGGCCTCAAGGACCCCGACTGGGCCGTCGCGGGCGCCCCGCAGCCGGTCACGGTCCCGGTCGACGCGGCCACCGCCGCAGAGAAGCTGGGCCTGGTCTAGAGCCTGCCCCGGCCCGTCGGTCATGCCCGACGGGCCGGGGAAGAACCCAGCTCAACCGCCTCTTTTCGGGGCGGAGAGCGCAGGGGAGGAGTGCGACACGCATCGTGCGCCTCCTGTGCGCCCTATGTCGCCACAGAACCTTCCTTCGATAAGCTGTACTCAACTCGCCCGCCGCATCTGCCGCGGTGCCTGGGCCGTTGTGGCCGTCGGTTCCCCGGAATTCCACTCCCCGTCACCACGACCTCCCGCCACCACGGAGAAAACGCTTCACCACCCCCCCGCTGTCACACAAGGAGAGTCGTCCAACCGATGGCCGGTCCCGCCTTCCGAGCCGCCGCCGTCCGGGTGCGCGTCCCCGCGACCAGCGCCAACCTGGGCCCGGGTTTCGACGCCTTCGGCCTTTCGCTGGGGCTGTACGACGACGTCGTCGTCCGCGTCGCCGACTCCGGACTGCACATCGACATCGCGGGTGAGGGCGCCGACACGCTGCCCCGCGACGAGAGCCACCTCCTCGTACGCTCCCTGCGCACGGCCTTCGACCTGCTCGGCGGGCAGCCCCGGGGCCTGGAGATCGTCTGCGCCAACCGCATCCCGCACGGGCGCGGTCTCGGTTCCTCCTCCGCCGCCATCTGCGCCGGCATCGTCGCCGCCCGCGCCGTGACGACCGGCGGGGACGTACGGCTCGACGACGCGGCCCTGCTGGAGCTCGCCACCGAGATCGAGGGCCACCCCGACAACGTCGCGGCCTGTCTGCTCGGCGGCTTCACGCTGGCGTGGATGGACGGCGGATCGGCGCGCGCGATCAGGATGGATCCCGCAGAATCCATCGTTCCGGTGGTTTTCGTCCCCGGCAAGCCGGTGCTCACCGAAACCGCCCGCGGGCTGCTCCCGCGCTCGGTCCCGCATGTCGACGCCGCCTTCAACGCCGGCCGTGCCGCACTGCTCGTCGAGGCGCTGACCAGGCACCCCGAGCTGCTGCTCACCGCCACCGAGGACCGTCTCCACCAGGAGTACCGCGCCCCGGCGATGCCCGAGAGCGTGGAACTCGTCAACCGACTGCGCGCGGACGGCGTCCCCGCGGTCATCTCCGGTGCCGGGCCGACCGTGCTCGCACTGGCCGAGGACGGTGCGGCCGACAAGGTCGCACAGCTGGCGGGCGAGGGGTGGGCGGCCAATCGCCTCGCTCTCGACGCCCCGGGCGCGAGTGTGCTGCCGCTCGTCCCGTAGGCGAGAAGTGATTGCCGGTGAGTGAGAGGGGGAATGTTTGTTGGAGCCGGTAGTGTTAACCTCAAGTCTGCAACCGACGTCTATGTGGCGCGTTGCTTCGTGTCCCTTTCCGGGACCACCAATTCTTCCGGGAGCCTCCCCAACTGCCTGAGCAGCCTGCCTGAGCAGTTTCGTGCACGCTCCGGAACCGGCACGACACCCCTCGCTTGTCCAGGAGTGGGCCGAGCAGGGGGATGCTCGCGCCGGGCCCTTGCACACCTTCATCTCTCCGCCGTACCCGGCGGACCACCGCCCCGGCACGGTCCGCAAGAAACAGACCGCAGTCGGACAGCACAACCGGTCGCCGAGCCAGAAGGCCGACGTCCGCTCCAGGGAAGGACCCTTCGTGAGCGACACCACCGATCTGATGGGCGTGACTGCCGACAAGAGCGTCGACAGCGCCGCGCCCGCCGAAGGTGCTGCCACTGGCACCACCGCACGGCGCCGCCGCTCCGGCACCGGCCTTGACGGCATGGTCCTGGCCGAGCTGCAGCAGGTCGCGTCCGGCCTCGGCATCAAGGGCACTGCGCGGATGCGCAAGGGCCAGCTGATCGAGGTCATCAAGGAGGCGCAGGCCGGTAGCTCCGCTGCGCCCAAGGCCGCCGCGCCCGCCGCGGCGTCCGAGACCAAGCCGAAGCGCCGCGCCACCTCCAAGACGCGCACCGGGGACGAGCCGGCAGCCGCCGCGCCCGCCGAGAAGGCCGCGGCCCAGCAGCAGATCGACATCCCCGGCCAGCCGGCCAGCGACGACCAGCCCGCGGGCGAGCGCCGTCGGCGCCGTGCGACCGCGCAGGCGGGCAGCCCGGAGAGCAAGGCGGAGGGCAAGTCCGCCGAGGCCAAGGCGGAGACGCAGGCCGAGCCCAAGGGCGACGACCGCGCCGAGGCCAAGGCCGAAGCCGCCGCCGACACGGCCGAGGGCCGTCGCGGCGACCGCCAGGACCGCGGTCAGCGCGGCGACCGGGGCGACCGCCAGGAGCGCGGCGAGCGCGGGGAGCGCCGCGACCGTCAGCGCGACCGCAGGGGCAAGGGCGACGAGCAGGGCGGTGGCCAGGGCCAGCAGGGCGGCCAGCGTCAGCAGCGCCAGGGCCAGGGCCAGCAGGGCGGCGGCCCGCAGGACGACGGGTACGACGACGAGGGCGGCCGTCGCGGCCGTCGTGGCCGTTACCGCGACCGTCGTGGCCGTCGTGGCCGCGAGGACTTCGCCAACGAGGTCCCGGTCTCCGACGACGACGTCCTGATCCCCGTCGCGGGCATCCTGGACATCCTCGACAACTACGCGTTCATCCGGACCTCCGGCTACCTGCCGGGCCCGAACGACGTGTACGTCTCGCTCGCCCAGGTCCGCAAGAACGGCCTGCGCAAGGGTGACCACGTCACCGGTGCGGTGCGCCAGCCCAAGGACGGCGAGCGCCGGGAGAAGTTCAACGCCCTGGTCCGCCTCGACTCGGTGAACGGCATGGCGCCCGAAACCGGCCGCGGCCGCCCGGAGTTCCAGAAGCTGACCCCGCTCTACCCGCAGGACCGGCTCCGTCTGGAGACCGACTCCAACGTCCTGACGACGCGGATCATCGACCTGGTCGCCCCCATCGGCAAGGGCCAGCGAGGGCTGATCGTGGCCCCGCCGAAGACCGGCAAGACCATGATCCTGCAGGCGATCGCCAACGCGATCACCGTCAACAGCCCCGAGTGCCACCTGATGGTCGTCCTGGTCGACGAGCGTCCGGAAGAGGTCACCGACATGCAGCGGTCGGTGAAGGGCGAGGTCATCTCCTCGACCTTCGACCGTCCCGCCGAGGACCACACCACCGTCGCCGAGCTGGCCATCGAGCGCGCCAAGCGTCTCGTCGAGCTGGGTCACGACGTGGTCGTCCTGCTGGACTCCATCACCCGCCTCGGCCGTGCGTACAACCTCGCGGCCCCCGCCTCCGGCCGCATCCTGTCCGGTGGTGTCGACTCGACCGCGCTGTACCCGCCGAAGCGCTTCTTCGGTGCCGCGCGCAACATCGAGGACGGCGGTTCGCTGACCATCCTGGCCACCGCGCTCGTCGAGACCGGCTCGCGCATGGACGAGGTGATCTTCGAGGAGTTCAAGGGCACCGGCAACATGGAGCTCAAGCTCGACCGGAAGCTCTCGGACAAGCGCATCTTCCCGGCGGTGGACGTCGACGCGTCCAGCACCCGCAAGGAGGAAATCCTCCTGGGCAGCGAGGAGTTGGCGATCGTCTGGAAGCTGCGCCGGGTGCTGCACGCGCTCGACCAGCAGCAGGCGATCGAGCTCCTCCTGGACCGGATGAAGAAGACCCAGTCCAACGCGGAGTTCCTGCTCCAGATCCAGAAGACGACGCCGGCCCCGGGCAACGGCAACGACTGACGTCGTACCGGACCGGCTGAATCACAGGGCCGCCCCCCGTCACTTCGGTGCCGGGGGCGGCCCTGTGCCGTGGGTCGGGCGAATGTGACGCAGCCGACCCCGGCACCCGTGGCCGAATCGAGACCTTTGCCACATGCGGGACGTGCCGCCGGGCCCGCCGTGATGCCTGTATCGGACAAGAAACCGCAGGTGAGCGCCGGATCACCGGCTGTTGAACCGTATCGAGTGTCCGTTTCGTCCTCACATGGAAACAACAGGTGGCTGTGCAACCCTTCTTCGTGCCACGGCGTCGTACGCGATACCGACATGTCGATGTTTCAGTACCCGAACCCCGCTGCTGGGGGCAGGGCCTGCTCGGCGCATCGGGGCCGGACGGACCCGAGCCGGGAAAGCCGACGACCGAAGGAGACCCATGACCGAGCAGAACGGGAGCGGCGGCCGAATACGCCCCACCGGCAAGCGCCGGAAGAAGCCCTCCCGTCGCCGCAGGGCGACCGTGATCGCCGCCTGGACCCTGGCCGGCGCGGTCGTCGTCGGCGGAGCCGGACTGGGATTCGCCTACTTCAAGCTCAACGGCAACCTCAAGGCCGTCGACATCAACGCCGCACTGGGCAAGGACCGCCCCGACAACATCGACAACGGCTCCCAGGACATCCTCGTGCTCGGCTCGGACTCCCGGTCGGGCGCGAACTCCGAGTACGGCGCCGACGAGGGAACGGCCCGCTCCGACACCGCGATGGTCCTGCACGTCAACAAGGGCCACAAAACCGCCTCCGTGGTCTCCATCCCGCGCGACACCCTCGTCACCCGCCCCGACTGCACCAGCGACACCACCGGGCAGAACGTCGCGGGCCAGCAGCGCGCGATGTTCAACACGGCCTACGAGGTCGGCGGACCGGCCTGCGCGGTCAAGACCGTCGAGGCGATGTCCGGCATACGCATGGACCACTACCTCGAAGTCGACTTCACCGGCTTCAAGAAGCTCATCGACGAGCTGGGCGGCGTGAAGATCACCACCACCGAGGCGATCGACGACCCCAAGAGCCATCTGGAACTCGAACCCGGCACCCACACCCTCGACGGGGAGCAGTCGCTGGGACTGGTCCGTACCCGCAAGAGCGTCGGCGACGGCAGCGACCTCGGCCGCATCCAGCTCCAGCAGGCGTTCATCAAGGCGCTGATGGAGCAGGTCAAGACCGTCGGGGTGTTCTCGAACCCGAAGACCCTGTACGACCTCGCGGACACGGCCACCAAGACCGTCACCACCGACTCCGACCTAGGCTCGGTCACGGAACTCACGTCCTTCGCCAACGGCCTCAAGGGGCTCGGCTCGAAGAACGTCCACATGGTCACGCTGCCCGTGCAGTACGACCCGGTCGACCCGAACCGCGTCGTGCCGCTGGACACCGCCGCCCGGCAGGTGTGGACCGCGCTCGCGCAGGACAAGCCGATCCCCGCCTCCGCCACCGAGAAGTCGGCGGGCGACAAGGGTGCCGCGGGCGACGTCGTACGGTGACCGGGCGGGCCGGGAATAGGTGCGGCCCGCCCCCGGTTTTGGGAGATACGGCCGGTCCTGGCAGACTGGTACGTCGGCCCCGGTTCACGGACGCGCAATCCGTGCGTGCGACCCGGAGCCCTCCCGAACCTAGGAGAAACCCTTGAAGCGCGACATCCACCCCGAGTACGTCGAGACGCAGGTCAGCTGCACCTGTGGCGCGTCGTTCACCACCCGGAGCACCATCGACGGCGGCACCATCCGCGCCGACGTCTGCTCCGAGTGCCACCCGTTCTACACGGGCAAGCAGAAGATCCTCGACACCGGTGGCCGCGTGGCCCGCTTCGAGGCCCGCTTCGGCAAGGCTGCCGGCTCCGCCAGCAAGTAGCGAGCCACTGCGCCGGTTCTCGGCGCCCTCTTGCGGGGGCGTCGGGACCGGCGTTTTTTCCGGCCGGGGTACGCGGCCCCGTCACGTATCCCCGTCCGGCCGGCATCACGCCGTCCAGCAGGCACGCCCGAGTGAAGAAATCAGGAGCCCGAAGATGTTCGAGGCGGTCGAGGAACTGATCGGCGAACAGACCGATCTGGAGAAGAAGCTCGCGGACCCCGCGGTCCACGCCGACCAGGCCAACGCGCGCAAGCTCAACAAGCGCTACGCCGAGCTGACCCCGATCGTCGCCACGTACCGCTCCTGGAAGCAGGCCGGGGACGACATCGAGACGGCCCGTGAGTTCGCCGCCGACGACCCCGACTTCGCCGCCGAGGTCAAGGAGCTGGAGAAGCAGCGCGAGGAGCTCACCGAGAAGCTCCGCCTGCTCCTGGTCCCGCGCGACCCCAGCGACGACAAGGACGTGCTCCTGGAGATCAAGGCGGGCGCGGGCGGCGACGAGTCCGCCCTGTTCGCCGGCGATCTGCTGCGGATGTACCTGCGCTACGCCGAGCGCGTCGGCTGGAAGACCGAGATCATCGACTCCACCGAGTCCGAGCTCGGCGGCTACAAGGACGTCCAGGTCGCCGTGAAGACCAAGGGCGGCAACGGCGCCACCGAGCCCGGCCAGGGCGTGTGGGCCCGGCTGAAGTACGAGGGCGGGGTGCACCGCGTGCAGCGGGTGCCGTCCACCGAGTCGCAGGGCCGCATCCACACCTCCGCCGCCGGCGTGCTCGTCACGCCCGAGGCCGAGGAGGTCGACGTCGAGATCCACGCCAACGATCTCCGTATCGACGTCTACCGCTCCTCGGGCCCCGGCGGCCAGTCCGTCAACACCACGGACTCGGCGGTCCGCATCACCCACCTGCCGACCGGCGTCGTCGCCTCCTGCCAGAACGAGAAGAGCCAGCTCCAGAACAAGGAGCAGGCCATGCGCATCCTGCGCTCGCGGCTGCTCGCCGCCGCCCAGGAGGCCGCCGAGCAGGAGGCTTCGGACGTACGGCGCAGCCAGGTGCGTACGGTCGACCGTTCCGAGAAGATCCGCACATACAACTTCCCGGAAAACCGGATCTCGGACCACCGCGTCGGATTCAAGGCGTACAACTTGGACCAGGTGCTCGACGGCGACCTGGATTCCGTGATCCAGGCGTGTGTCGACGCCGACTCCGCCGCCAAGCTCGCCGCTGCGTGAGCCAAGCCCGCCCGACCCGTAAACCGTACGGAGAACCGCGATGAACCTGCTGCTCGCCGAGGTGGCCCAGGCCACCCAGCGGCTGGCCGACGCCGGTGTGCCCTCGCCGCGATTCGACGCGGAGGAACTCGCCGCGTTCGTGCACGGCGTCAAGCGGGGCGAGCTGCACCGGGTGCCGGACGCGGACTTCGACGCCCGCTACTGGGAGGCCATCGCCCGCCGCGAGGCCCGCGAACCGCTCCAGCACATCACCGGACGCGCCTTCTTCCGCTACCTGGAGCTCCAGGTCGGCCCCGGTGTCTTCGTCCCCCGCCCGGAGACCGAATCGGTCGTCGGCTGGGCGATAGACGCGGTGCGCGCGATGGACGTCGTCGAGCCGGTCGTCGTCGACCTGTGCAGCGGTTCGGGCGCCATCGCCCTGGCCATGGCCCAGGAGGTGCCGCGCTCGCGCGTGCACGCGGTCGAGCTCTCCGACGACGCCATCGAGTGGACCCGGAAGAACGCCGCCGGATCCAGGGTCACCGTCCACCAGGGAGACGCGCTGAGCGCCCTCCCCGAGCTGAACGGCCAGGTCGACCTGGTCATCTCCAACCCCCCGTACATCCCGCTCACCGAGTGGGAGTACGTCGCACCCGAGGCCCGCGACCACGACCCGGAGATGGCCCTCTTCTCCGGCGAGGACGGCCTCGACACCATCCGCGGCATCGAACGCACCGCACACCGCCTGCTGCGCCCCGGCGGCCTCGTCGTCATCGAGCACGCCGACACCCAGGGCGGCCAGGTGCCGTGGATCTTCACCGAGGAGCGCGGCTGGGCGGACGCGGCCGATCACCCCGATCTGAACAACCGGCCGCGGTTCGCCACGGCCCGCAAGGCCACGCCGTGACCGGCGACCACCACCCGCACGACCCGTACCCGCGACACCCGTACACGCTTGAGGAGGCCGGCTGATGGCACGGCGATACGACTGCAACGACGCGACCGACCGTACGACGGGTCTGCGTGAGGCCGCGTCGGCCGTCCGCCGCGGCGAACTGGTCGTGCTGCCCACCGACACCGTGTACGGCATCGGTGCGGACGCCTTCAGTGCCGAGGGCGTCGCCGATCTGCTGGACGCCAAGGGCCGCGGCCGCAACATGCCGACCCCCGTCCTGATCGGCTCCCCGAACACCCTGCACGGCCTGGTCACCGACTTCTCCGAGCAGGCCTGGGAGCTCGTCGACGCCTTCTGGCCCGGCGCCCTCACGCTCGTCGCCAAGCACCAGCCCTCGCTCCAGTGGGACCTCGGGGACACCCGCGGCACCGTCGCCATCCGGATGCCGCTGCACCCGGTCGCCATCGAGCTGCTCACGGAGGTCGGCCCGATGGCCGTCTCCAGCGCCAACCTCACCGGCCACCCGGCCCCCGAGGACTGCGACGCGGCCCAGGAGATGCTCGGCGACTCCGTCTCCGTCTACCTGGACGGCGGCCCGACGCCCGGCATCGTCCCCTCGTCGATCGTCGACGTGACCGGCAAGGTCCCCGTGCTGCTGCGTGCCGGAGCGCTCTCCGTGGAGGAGCTCCGCAAGGTGGTACCCGACCTCGAGGTGGCCAATTGACCGCCCCTGAGGGGCGTGGCATAGCGGGGCGGGCCGACTCCTTCCGCATCCTCCACGTCAGCACCGGCAACGTCTGCCGCTCACCGATCACCGAGCGGCTGACCCGCCATGCCCTGGTGGACCGCCTCGGCGATCCGCTCGGCGGCGGACTGATCGTGGAGAGCGCGGGCACCTGGGGCCACGAGGGCGCCCCCATGGAGGCCAACGCGGAGACCGTCCTCGCCGACTTCGGCGCCGACACCACCGGCTTCGTCGGCCGGGAACTGCTCGACGAGCACGTGATCCGCGCCGACCTGGTGCTCACCGCCACCCGCGACCACCGCGCGCAGGTGATCTCGATGGGTCACTCGGCCGGCCTGCGGACCTTCACCCTCAAGGAATTCACCCGGCTGGTCCGGGCGATAGACCCCGCCACGCTGCCCGACCCGCGGGACGAGGGCGTCGTCGAGCGCGCCCGCGCGCTGGTCCGGGCCGCGGCCGCGCTGCGCGGCTGGCTGCTGGCCCCCACCGCCGAGGCGGACGAGGTGTACGACCCCTACGGCGCCCCGATCACGTTCTTCCGCTCCATCGGCGACGAGATCAACCAGGCCCTCGACCCGGTCGTCACGGCGCTGACGGGCGTGCCCACGCCGCACTGACGGGCGTACGCGCCTGCCGGGCACCCCTGGTCCCAACGGGTGTGCCGCGGCGCTGCACAGCGGGCAGGAGGGCCTTCGCGGGCCTACATTTGGAGCTGACGCCAGCACTCCTCCCCAGGCCCGGAGCCCATCGATGCCGGTCACCACTCCAGCCGCACCGTCCTCCGCCCCCGGGGCCGCCCTGCCGCAGGACTTCGACGCCCTGCTCCGGGAGGACCCGGAGATCGCAGCCGTGCTGCTGGAGGAACTGCACCGTCAGTCCAGCACCCTGCAGCTGACCGCCGCCGAGAACTTCACCTCGCCCGCGGTCCTCGCCGCCCTCGGCTCACCCCTCGCGAACAAGTACGCCGAGGGCTATCCCGGCGCCCGCCACCACGGCGGCTGCGAGCAGGCCGACGCCGCGGAACGCATCGCCTGCCTCCGCGCCACCTCGCTCTTCGGCGCCGAGCACGCCAACGTCCAGGCGCACTCCGGCTCCTCCGCGGTCCTCGCGGCGTACGCCGCCCTGCTCCGCCCCGGCGACACGGTGCTCGCGATGGGACTCTCGTACGGCGGTCACCTCACCCATGGTTCGCCCGCCAACTTCTCCGGCCGCTGGTTCGAGTTCGTCGGCTACGGGGTGGACTCCGAGAGCGGCCTGATCGACTACGAGCAGGTCCGCGCCCTGGCCCGGGCCCACCGCCCCAAGGCGATCGTGAGCGGCTCCATCTCGTACCCCCGCCATCCCGATTACGAGCTGTTCCGGGAGATCGCCGACGAGGTGGGCGCGTATCTGATCGCCGACTCCGCGCACCCGATGGGGCTGATCGCCGGGGGAGCGGCGCCGAACCCGGTGCCGTACGCCGATGTGGTCTGCGCGACCACGCACAAGGTGCTGCGCGGGCCGCGCGGCGGGATGATCCTGTGCGGCGAGGAGCTCGCCGAGCGGATCGACCGGGCGGTCTTCCCGTTCACCCAGGGCGGCGCGCAGATGCACACGGTCGCCGCGAAGGCCGTCGCGTTCGGGGAGGCGGCCACCCCGGCGTTCACGATGTACGCGCACCGGGTCGTGGCCCATGCCCGGGTGCTGGCCGCCGGCCTGGAGGCGGAGGGCTTCGAGGTCACCACGGGCGGCACGGACACCCACCTGATCGTCGCGGACCCGGCCCCGCTGGGCGTCGACGGACCGACCGCCCGCGCCCGGCTGGCGGCGGCGGGCCTGGTGCTGGACACCTGCGCGCTGCCGTACGGGGACGCCCGGGGCATCAGGCTCGGCACCGCGGCGGTCACCACGCAGGGCATGGACGACGCCGACATGGCCAGGCTGGCGGTGCTCTTCGGGACGGCGGTGCGTGAGGAGAGCGACATCCGCGCGGAGGTGCGGGAGCTGGCGGAGGGACATCCGCCGTACCCGGCGTAGGCGTCCGGTGCGGAACCGATCGGTCCGACGGCTGTGTCCTCGGTCATGAGGCCCGTGCGACGCGGCCGTCCGTGATGGCCGGACGGTTTAGGGTGTGGGCTGAGATGGCCGGCGAAATCTATGGGGCAGCCCGTGCGTGATTACCTGCTGACGCTCTGTGTCACGGCCGCGGTGACCTATCTGCTGACCGGTCCGGTGCGTAAGTTCGCCATCGCGATCGGGGCGATGCCCGCGATCCGTGCGCGTGACGTCCACCGAGAACCGACACCGAGGCTCGGTGGCATCGCCATGTTCGGCGGACTGTGCGCCGGACTGATCGTCGCGGCCCATCTCCACAACCTCGACTGGGTCTTCCAGCTCTCCACGGAACCGCGGGCACTGCTCTCCGGGGCCGCGCTGATCTGGCTGATCGGTGTCCTGGACGACAAGTTCGAGATCGACGCCCTGATCAAGCTCGGCGGGCAGATGATCGCCGCCGCGGTCATGGTCATCCAGGGTCTGACGATCCTGTGGCTGCCGATCCCCGGCGTCGGTACCGTGGCGCTCACCCAGTGGCAGGGCACGCTGCTCACGGTCGCCCTGGTCGTCATCACCATCAACGCGGTCAACTTCGTCGACGGTCTGGACGGCCTCGCGGCGGGCATGGTGTGCATCGCCTCCGCCGCGTTCTTCCTGTACACGTACCGGCTCTGGTACGGGCACATGATCGAGGCCGCGGCCCCGGCGACGCTCTTCATGGCGATCCTGATGGGCATGTGCCTGGGCTTCCTGCCGCACAACATGCATCCCGCGCGGATCTTCATGGGCGACTCGGGTTCGATGCTGATCGGCCTGGTGCTCGCGGCCGGGGCGATCTCGGTGACGGGCCGGGTCGACCCGGACACGATGCGGCTCTTCGCCGGCAGCGAGCGCGAGGCCACCCACGCGATGCTGCCGGTCTTCATCCCGCTGCTGCTGCCGCTGACGATCATCGCGGTCCCGGCCGCCGACCTGGTGCTGGCGATCGTGCGGCGGACGTGGAACGGGCAGTCGCCGTTCGCGGCGGACCGCGGTCATCTGCACCACCGGCTGCTGGAGATCGGCCACTCGCACAGCAGGTCCGTGCTGATCATGTACTTCTGGTCGGCCCTGATCGCCTTCGGGGCGGTCGGCTACTCCGTGCACTCGACGTCCCTGTGGATCGTGCTGGTGATCATGGGGTTGAGCACGCTGGGTCTCGTACTGCTGCTGATGCCCCGCTTCACCCCGCGGGCGCCGTACTGGGCGGAACGCTTCGTACCGCCTCGCTATCGCCGCAGGCGGGGCAAGGGTGAGGAGCCCGGAGAGGCGGCCGCGTCTGCGCCCGGGGCCCAACAGGAGCCGCTGGAAGGTGCGATGGGGCCCACGGAGCCGGAGTCGCAGGAGCGCACTCCGGTCGTCGTGGGAGTCTCCGGCGTCAACGGGGCGACTGCCATCGGCCCTCGTTCGCGTTTTTCGGACAGAGACAGGGCTGAATCCGCACGCTGAGAATCGGGCACCAAGGGGCAATACCAGACAACTAATTGAGTTGTCTTGCTCACATGCGCGAATTCACCCTCACGTGTGACAGTAAGCACACTTTCTTGGTAAAGACCTCATCAAATAGTTTGTGATACCGTTCACGAAGCCCGGTGACGGAGCCGAAGGACCTGAGTAGCACGGTCCCTTGGCCCGAGGCATCGACTCGGACCGGGCCCTTACGCTCGTCCATGACGACACACTGCCCACCCCCTGCAAGCGGAGCTGCCGCCATGCCGTCCAACGACGTCCGGACTCTCCTTCAAGCCGCCGTACCCACCGCTGCCGCCGGCGCCGTCGCCGTCGCTGTCAGCGCTGGTGTCGCGGGCGGCAAGGGAGCCCTGGGTGCGGGTGTTGCGACGATCGTGGTGATCCTCTTCATGGGGATCGGGCTGCTGGTCCTGCAGCGGACTGCACGGTCCCTGCCTCACCTGTTCCAGGCGATGGGGCTGATGCTGTATACGGCTCAGCTTCTCCTTCTGTTCATCTTTGTCGCCGCATTCAAGAACACGACGATGTTCAACCCGAAGGCCTTCGCGATCACGCTGGTCGCGATGACCCTCGTGTGGATCGGCGCACAGACGCGTGCGCACATGAAGGCCAAGATCCTTTACGTCGAACCCGAGTCCGACAAGGCGGAAAAGCCCAAGAACACGGGCTCGAAGTCGTGAAGGGTAGGGGCGGGATAAGTGCAGGTTCAAGACCCTGCTATCGTCCGGTTCCAACTGCGGCACTGCGGGCGCGGGCATGTGAGCTGACGCCTGCTCGATCGCGAGGCTCAATGCCTGACTGCCGCTCACACATCCGTAACACCAGTCCAGTGCCGAACCGCGGCTGCGCGCCGCGCCGACACAACGAGGTTGCCGTACCTATGCGCCACGCTGAAGGAGCCCGCGGTGAGTGCTGACCCGACACAGGTGCTCGCCTTCGAGACCGATTGCCACATCTTCTCCGGTTGTGGTTTCCCGGGTCCTGGCTTGCACTCTTTCCTGTTCGAGCCGATCTTCGGTGACGCGGACAGCAACATCTACTTCAACAAGACGATGCTGCTGGCGCTCCTCGGTACGGTCATCATCGTCGGCTTCTTCTGGGCCGCCTTCCGCAAGCCGAAGGTCGTTCCGGGCAAGCTGCAGATGGTCGCCGAGGCCGGCTACGACTTCGTACGCCGCGGCATCGTCTACGAGACGCTCGGCAAGCGCGAGGGCGAGAAGTACGTCCCGCTGATGGTGTCGATCTTCTTCTTCGTGTGGATGATGAACCTCTGGTCGATCATCCCGCTCGCCCAGTTCCCGGTGACGTCGGTCATCGCGTACCCGGCCGGACTGGCCCTGATCGTCTACGTCCTCTGGATGAGCATCACCTTCAAGCGCCACGGCTTCGTCGGCGGCTTCAAGAACCTGACGGGCTACGACAAGTCGCTCGGCCCGGTGCTCCCGATGGTCATGGTCATCGAGTTCTTCTCGAACGTCGTGGTCCGGCCCTTCACGCACGCGGTCCGACTCTTCGCGAACATGTTCGCCGGTCACACGCTGCTGCTGCTCTTCACCATCGCCAGCTGGTACCTGCTCAACGGCATCGGCATCGCCTACGCGGGCGTCTCGTTCGTGATGGTCATCGTGATGACGGCCTTCGAGCTCTTCATCCAGGCTGTTCAGGCGTACGTCTTCGTGCTCCTGGCGTGCAGCTTCATCCAGGGCGCTGTCGCCGAGCACCACTGATCGCGCCTCCCATACCCCCAGTCGTCCGGTGGCCAACCCCCGCCGGTCCGTGAAAGAGAAGGAAGAACTGGCATGTCCCAGACCCTTGCCGCCGTCACCGGTTCCCTCAGCTCCGTCGGTTACGGCCTGGCCGCCATCGGCCCCGGCGTCGGCGTCGGCATCATCTTCGGTAACGGCACCCAGGCTCTCGCCCGCCAGCCCGAGGCTGCCGGCCTGATCCGCGCCAACCAGATCCTCGGCTTCGCCTTCTGTGAGGCGCTCGCCCTCATCGGTCTGGTCATGCCGTTCGTCTACAGCTGACGAACCGCGACTAGTCCGTTCCGACGAAAGGCACTGATGTGAACCCCCTGGTTCAGCTCGCGGCCGAAGCCGAGGTGGAGAACCCCCTCATTCCGCCGATCCCTGAGCTCGTCATCGGTCTGATCGCCTTCGTCATCGTCTTCGGCTTCCTCGCCAAGAAGCTCCTCCCGAACATCAACAAGGTTCTGGAAGAGCGCCGCGAGGCCATCGAAGGCGGTATCGAAAAGGCCGATGCGGCCCAGACCGAGGCCCAGAGCGTTCTTGAGCAGTACAAGGCTCAGCTCGCCGAGGCCCGTCACGAGGCCGCGCGCCTGCGCCAGGAGGCGCAGGAGCAGGGCGCTGTGATCCTGCAGGAGATGCGGGCGGAAGGCCAGCGGCAGCGCGAGGAGATCATCGCTGCCGGCCACGCCCAGATCGAGGCCGACCGCAAGGCCGCGGCCTCCGCGCTGCGTCAGGACGTGGGCAAGCTCGCCACCGACCTGGCCGGCAAGCTCGTCGGCGAGTCCCTCGAGGACCACGCCCGGCAGAGCGGCACCGTCGACCGTTTCCTCGACGAGCTCGAGGCGAAGGCCGAGGCTGTCCGATGAACGGCGCGAGCCGCGAGGCACTGGCTGCCGCACGCGAGTCCCTCGACGCGCTGACCGACAACACGTCGGTCGACGCGGCGAAGCTCGCCGAGGAGCTGGCCGCCGTAACGGCGCTGCTCCAGCGCGAGGTCTCACTGCGGCGGGTCCTCACCGACCCGTCGCAGCCCGGCGAGGCCAGGGCGGAGCTGGCCGGACGACTGCTGCGCGGTCAGGTGGGCGGCGAGACCGTCGACCTGATCTCCGGCATGGTCCGCTCCCGCTGGTCGCAGTCGCGTGACCTGGTGGACTCGACCGAGGAGCTGGCGAACACCGCGGACCTCACCGCCGCCCAGCGCGGCGGAGACCTCGACGACGTCGAGGACGAGCTGTTCCGGTTCGGCCGGATCGTCGCCTCCGACAAGGGGCTGCGCGCCGCGCTCACCGACCGGTCCGCGTCCGCGTCCGCCAAGGGGCAGCTGCTGCACAGCCTGCTCGGCGGCAAGGCACGGCCCGCCACCGAGCGCCTCATCACGCGTCTTGTCACCCAGCCGCGTGGACGTAGCCTGGAAGAGGGACTCGAGTCCCTCTCCAAGCTGGCCGCGGAGCGCCGGGAGCGCATGGTCGCCGTGGTCACCTCGGCAGTGCCGCTCAGTGATCGGCAGAAGCAGCGCCTCGGCGCCGCCCTGGCGAAGATCTACGGCCGCCCGATGCACCTGAACCTCGATGTGGACCCCACGGTCCTCGGCGGGATCGCGGTGCGGGTCGGCGACGAGGTCATCAACGGCACCATCTCGGAGCGCCTCGAAGAGGCGACCCGTCGCATGGCCGGCTGACCGACGCAACGCAGCAACAGAACAGAGTAAGACCAGCGGCCCGGTTGGGCCGTGCAGAAATTGCAGAAGATTCCTGGGGGTCGGCCCCCAGACCCCCTTAAGAAACTTCGGGCCCAACAAGGAGAGCAGGGAACCCAGATGGCGGAGCTCACGATCCGGCCGGAGGAGATCCGGGACGCGCTGGAGAACTTTGTCCAGTCGTACAAGCCGGACGCGGCCTCGCGCGAGGAGGTCGGTACGGTCAGCGTTGCCGGCGACGGCATCGCGAAGGTCGAGGGTCTTCCCTCGGCCATGGCGAACGAGCTGCTGAAGTTCGAGGACGGCACCCTCGGTCTCGCCCTCAACCTCGAGGAGCGCGAGATCGGTGCGATCGTCCTCGGCGAGTTCAGCGGCATCGAAGAGGGCCAGCCGGTGCAGCGCACCGGTGAGGTGCTCTCCGTCGGCGTCGGCGAGGGTTACCTCGGCCGCGTCGTCGACCCGCTCGGCAACCCGATCGACGGTCTCGGCGAGATCGCGACCGACAGCCGCCGCGCCCTCGAGCTGCAGGCCCCTGGCGTCATGGTCCGTAAGTCGGTGCACGAGCCGATGCAGACCGGCTACAAGGCCGTCGACGCCATGGTGCCGATCGGCCGCGGCCAGCGTCAGCTGATCATTGGTGACCGTCAGACGGGTAAGACCGCTCTGGCCGTCGACACGATCATCAACCAGCGCGACAACTGGCGCTCGGGCGACGTGAACAAGCAGGTGCGCTGCATCTACGTCGCCATCGGTCAGAAGGGCTCCACCATCGCCTCCGTGCGCGGTGCCCTCGAAGAGGCCGGCGCGCTCGAGTACACGACCATCGTCGCCGCCCCGGCGTCCGACCCGGCCGGCTTCAAGTACCTGGCGCCGTACACCGGTTCGGCCATCGGCCAGCACTGGATGTACCAGGGCAAGCACGTCCTGATCATCTTCGACGACCTCTCGAAGCAGGCCGACGCCTACCGCGCCGTGTCGCTGCTGCTGCGCCGTCCGCCGGGCCGTGAGGCCTACCCGGGCGACGTCTTCTACCTCCACTCGCGTCTGCTGGAGCGCTGCGCCAAGCTCTCCGACGACATGGGTGCCGGTTCGATGACGGGCCTCCCGATCGTCGAGACCAAGGCGAACGACGTGTCGGCGTTCATCCCGACCAACGTCATCTCCATCACCGACGGCCAGTGCTTCCTGGAGTCCGACCTGTTCAACGCCGGCCAGCGTCCGGCCCTGAACGTCGGTATCTCGGTCTCCCGCGTCGGTGGCTCCGCCCAGCACAAGGCGATGCGCCAGGTCTCCGGCCGTCTCCGTGTCGACCTCGCCCAGTACCGCGAGCTGGAGGCCTTCGCCGCCTTCGGTTCCGACCTGGACGCGGCCTCGAAGGCGTCGCTGGAGCGCGGTAAGCGCATGGTCGAGCTGCTGAAGCAGCCGCAGTACGCCCCGTTCCCGGTCGAGGAGCAGGTCGTCTCCATCTGGGCCGGCACCAACGGCAAGATGGACGACGTCCCGGTCGAGGACATCCGCCGCTTCGAGGCGGAGCTGCTGGAGTACCTGCGCCGCGAGCGCAAGGACCTCCTGACCAGCATCCGCGAGGGCGCCAAGATGTCCGACGACACGCTGCAGGCGATCGCCGACGCCGTCGCCTCCTTCAAGCAGCAGTTCGAGACCTCGGACGGCAAGCTCCTGGGCGAGGGCTGATCGATGGGCGCTCAGCTTCGCGTTTACAAGCGCCGCATTCGCTCCGTCACCGCCACGAAGAAGATCACCAAGGCGATGGAGATGATCGCCGCCTCGCGCATCGTCAAGGCGCAGCGCCAGGTGGCGGCATCGACGCCGTACGCGACCGAGCTCACCCGCGCGGTGACCGCGGTCGCGACCGGCTCCACCACCAAGCACCCGCTGACCACCGAGGCCGACGCTCCGGCGCGGGCCGCGGTCCTGCTCATCACGAGCGACCGCGGTCTGGCCGGCGGTTACTCCTCCAACGCCATCAAGGCCGCGGAGCGACTGACCGAGCGGCTCCGGGGCGAGGGCAAGGAGGTCGTCACCTATGTGATCGGCCGCAAGGGCGTCGCCTACTACGGATTCCGCGAGCGCAAGATCGAGGATTCGTGGACGGGCTTCACCGACAGCCCGACGTACGCGGATGCGAAGCGGGCCGCGGCCCCGCTGATCGAAGCGGTCACCCAGGAGACCGCCGAGGGCGGCGTGGACGAGCTGCACATCGTCTTCACGGAGTTCGTGTCGATGATGACGCAGAACCCGGTGGACAACCGGATGCTGCCGCTCAGCCTCGACGCCGCGAAGGAGGAGGCCGGCAAGGGCGAGATCCTGCCGCTCTTCGACTTCGAGCCGTCGGCGGAGGACGTCCTCGACGCCCTGCTTCCGCGGTACGTCGAGAGCCGGATCTACAACGCGCTGCTGCAGGCCGCTGCTTCCGAGCACGCCGCCCGTCGCCGCGCGATGAAGTCGGCCACCGACAACGCCGGTGAGCTCATCAAGAGCCTCTCCCGGCTTGCCAACGCGGCCCGCCAGGCCGAAATCACCCAGGAAATCAGCGAGATCGTCGGCGGTGCCAGTGCGCTGGCCGACGCGACCGCGGGGAGTGACAAGTAATGACGACGACAGTTGAGACGGCCGTTGCCACGGGCCGCGTCGCCCGGGTCATCGGCCCGGTCGTCGACGTGGAGTTCCCCGTCGACGCGATGCCGGACATCTACAACGCGCTGACCGTCGAGGTGGCCGACCCGGCCGAGGACGGCAAGCTCAAGACGCTGACGCTCGAGGTCGCCCAGCACCTCGGTGACGGTGTGATCCGCGCGATCTCGATGCAGCCCACCGACGGTCTGGTCCGCCAGGCCCCGGTGACCGACACGGGCACCGGCATCACGGTCCCCGTCGGTGACATCACCAAGGGCAAGGTGTTCAACACCCTCGGTGAGATCCTGAACAAGCCCGAGGCCGAGGCCGAGGTCACCGAGCGCTGGCCGATCCACCGCAAGGCGCCCAACTTCGACCAGCTCGAGTCCAAGACCGAGATGTTCGAGACCGGCGTCAAGGTCATCGACCTCCTCACCCCGTACGTCAAGGGTGGAAAGATCGGTCTGTTCGGTGGTGCCGGTGTCGGCAAGACCGTTCTGATCCAGGAAATGATCTACCGCGTGGCCAACAACCACGACGGTGTGTCGGTGTTCGCCGGTGTCGGTGAGCGCACCCGTGAGGGCAACGACCTCATCGAGGAAATGGCCGACTCGGGCGTCATCGACAAGACGGCGCTCGTCTTCGGTCAGATGGATGAGCCGCCGGGCACGCGTCTCCGTGTCGCGCTGGCCGGTCTGACCATGGCGGAGTACTTCCGCGATGTGCAGAAGCAGGACGTGCTCTTCTTCATCGACAACATCTTCCGGTACACCCAGGCCGGCTCCGAGGTGTCCACCCTGCTCGGCCGTATGCCGTCCGCGGTGGGTTACCAGCCGAACCTGGCCGACGAGATGGGTCTGCTGCAGGAGCGCATCACGTCGACCCGTGGTCACTCGATCACCTCGATGCAGGCGATCTACGTCCCCGCGGACGACCTGACCGACCCGGCCCCGGCCACCACCTTCGCCCACCTCGACGCGACGACGGTTCTCTCCCGTCCGATCTCCGAGAAGGGCATCTACCCGGCCGTGGACCCGCTGGACTCCACGTCCCGGATCCTGGACCCGCGTTACATCGCGCAGGACCACTACGACACCGCCATGCGTGTCAAGGGAATCCTGCAGAAGTACAAGGACCTCCAGGACATCATCGCCATTCTCGGTATGGACGAGCTCGGCGAGGAGGACAAGCTCACGGTCTTCCGCGCCCGTCGCATCGAGCGCTTCCTGTCCCAGAACACCCACGTCGCCAAGCAGTTCACCGGCGTGGACGGTTCGGACGTTCCGCTCGACGAGTCGATCGCCGCGTTCAACGCGATCGCCGACGGTGAGTACGACCACTTCCCGGAGCAGGCGTTCTTCATGTGCGGTGGCATCGAGGACCTCAAGGCCAACGCCAAGGAGCTCGGCGTCTCCTGAGCCCATGGCTCACCGAGGGGGACGGGGTGCGTCCCGTCCCCCTCACCACGCCCCGTAGAATTGACCCAACACCCGGCTCGAACGGCCGGGTGGTGACCCGAGGAGCCACCCTTGGCTGCTGAGCTGCACGTCGAGCTGGTCGCCGCGGACCGCAGTGTCTGGTCCGGCGAGGCCACCCTGGTCGTCGCGCGCACCACGTCCGGCGACATCGGCGTCATGCCCGGTCACCAGCCGCTTCTGGGTGTGCTGGAATCGGGCCCGGTGACGATCCGCACGAGCGACGGCGGCACCGTTGTCGCCGCTGTGCACGGCGGTTTCATCTCGTTCGCGGACGACAAGCTCTCGCTGCTCGCGGAGATCGCGGAGCTGGCGGACGAGATCGATGTCCAGCGCGCCGAGCGTGCGCTGGAGCGCGCGAAGTCGGACACGGACGCTGCCTCCGAGCGGCGCGCCGAAGTGCGACTGCGTGCGGTGGCGGTGCGCTAGCGCCCCGCGACCACGTAGCTTTACCCTCAGCCGCGGCCCGAGCTGGAGACCTCTCCAGACCGTGCCGCGGCTGAGGCGATGCAGGTGCGGTTGTATTTCTGGCGGTATCCGTTACTCGACGACGCGAGGAGGTCGGTGGAGATGTTCCTCGCGCTGTGGGTGGGCGGGCTGGTCGTCGCACTGGTCCTGATGGGACTCTTCGTCTTCGGTCTGCGCCGGCGGCTGATTCAGCGCTCCGGCGGGACCTTCGACTGCAGCCTGCGCTGGAACGTTCCGGAGGAGCCCGATCTGTCGGGCAAGGGCTGGGTCTACGGAGTCGCCCGGTACAGCGAGGACCAGATCGACTGGTTCCGGGTCTTCTCCTACGCTCCTCGACCCCGCCGGGTCCTGGAGCGTTCCGCTATCGAGGTGGTCGCCCGGCGGCTGCCCGAGGGCGAGGAGGAGCTCGCGCTGCTGTCCGACGCCGTGGTGCTCGGCTGTCTCCACCGGGAGACCCGCCTGGAGCTGGCCATGAGCGAGGACGCGCTGACCGGGTTCCTCGCCTGGCTGGAGGCGGCGCCGCCCGGCCAGCGGGTCAACGTGGCTTAGCGGAACGTGGCCGGGAAGAACGTGGCCTGATGAACATGGCCCGGCGGAACGCGGCCGAGCAGACGGAAAAACCGGGGAGACGGGGGGCGGACCCGTCTCCCCGGCTGCTTTCCGGGGTGGTGCGCGGTGCTGGTGGGGGGTTGTCCCAGACCGTGAGGGCTACTTCAGACCGCTGTTGATCGCGCCGACGAGTTCACCGTTGGCGGTGTCGCCGCTGAACTCCCAGAAGAACGCGCCTCCCAGGCCCTGGCTCTTCGCCCAGCTCATCTTGGACGTGATGGTGGCCGGGGTGTCGTAGCTCCACCAGTTGGTGCCGCAGTGGGCGTAGGCGGTGCCGGCGACGGTGCCGGTGGCGGGGCAGCTGTTCTTGAGGACCTTGTAGTCCTCGATGCCGGCCTCGTAGGTGCCGGGGGCGGCGCCGGTGGCGGTGCCGCCGGGTGCGTCCTGGGTGACGCCGGTCCAGCCGCGGCCGTAGAAGCCGATGCCGAGCAGCAGCTTGGAGGCGGGGACGCCCTGGGCCTTCAGCTTGGCGATGGCGTCGGCGGAGTTGAAGCCGGCCTGCGGGATGCCGTTGTACGAGGTGAGCGGGGAGTGCGGGGCGGTCGGGCCCTTTGCCGCCCAGGCGCCGAAGAAGTCGTACGTCATCACGTTGTACCAGTCCAGGGACTGGGCGGCGCCGGCGTATTCGGCGGCGTCGATCTTGCCGCCGTCGGAGCCGTCGGCGGTGATGGCGGCCGTCACGAGGTTGTTGCTGCCGAACTTCGAACGCAGCGCGGTGGT